>JAKQXK010000038.1 GCA_029561505.1 Spirochaetota bacterium
TCTTTCACGTCGAGACAGGGTATGATGCGCAGTGCGTTCACACCCCACCCCCTTCCCCTCCCCTTGATAAGGGGAGGGGAGCGTCGGACGGGGTTATGAGTTTAATGTACGGGTTCTTGCCGATCGTTTCTTCGTGAAACCGGCCCAGGCGGTCGCGAAACTTTTTTTCACGCAGTGCCTGTTGGCTTCCCGCGACGGCGGCCGCAACTGCCTGCGCTTCTGCGAGCAGCCGGCCCTTGAGTTCGGTTTGTTTAGCTTCGCTCATGACTCCTACATAGTCGACGGCAATCACTTCAAAGCGGTTGGCATGCATGACGACGAGGCAGATACCCTGCTCTGACATATGGTTGCGTTCGCGGTAAATACCATCGCCAAAATGAATCTCTCCCGGTTCGACGAGGCAGGTTTCATCGGGCACCGACTCGATAAAAACCGGTTCATCGCGCAGCGCATAGATACGGTGGCCATGCGTAATGGCCACATTTATTTTTACCGCCTCGATGAACTGCAAAAATGCGTGAAAGTGCAGCGGATCGCCGTGAACGGGTAAGATGTGGCGGGGTTTGAGGTAACTGATCAGCTTCAGAATATCGCCGCGCCTGCCGTGGCCGCTGGCGTGCACGCGCACATCACCACTGACACCGACCACTGTAACCCCGGCATCGGCCGCAAGGTTCAGCGCCTCGTAAATTTTGGCTTCATTACCGGGAATCATACTGGCCGAATAGATGAGCGTATCGCCCGCCTTGAGTTTTACGCGCGGCATAATACCATGCGTGAGACGCGTAAAAGATGAATTGCGGTCTCCCTGGCAGCCCGCCACCAGCCACAGCGAGTTCTGCGCCGTGTACGGCGGCGGCTTCATCAGGTGCAACGGAGAAGAGACCTCTTTCGAAGCGAACGCGGCTTCCCACTGCGTTTTGAGCGAGCGGCCAATAAACCCGATCGGACGCCCCAACCTCGCCGCGGTTGATGCGAGATTCTTGATGCGTTCAACCTGCGAGGCGAAGGTGGTGATGAATATTCGGCCTTTGGTGCGCGCAATAATTTTTTCGAGGGACTGCTGTACCTCGCGCTCGTCGACCGTCTCGCCCTCTTGCAGTGAGCCCGTTGAATCTACGAACAGATAATCTACCGGAGCAAATTTCTTGAGGTGCGCAACTTTATGCCTGACCTCTGCCCCGTTCATCTTGAAATCGCTGCTGAAGTACACGCGTTTTGTTCCGTCTTGTGTTTTGGCCTCGAGGCCCACCGAAAAACATTGCGGAATCGAATGCGGCATGAAGAAGGTTGAAACGGCCATATCGGCAATGGCGATCGTCGAATCTTCTTCAATGAGCTCGAACTGCCAGCGCGCGGGGTCGATGCCCCGGTCTTTGAGGCGCGCGGTTATGAGCGCTGTCGTAAACGGAGAAGCGTAGATTGGCGTGCCAGCGGGTATCACTTCGCGCAGATGCGGCAGCGCGCCGATATGGTCTTCGTGCCCGTGGGTGAGAAAAATTGCTGTCGGCGGCAAACCGAGTAAGAGCTGCCGGTTCGGCAGATTCTTTTCCATGCCCGGAGTGTGGTGGTTGGCAAAGCCAGAACCGATATCAATCCAAACGGTTGTGCCATTGAGGTGAAACACGGTGAAGTTGGTGCCGAAACGACCAACACCGCCACCGAAGGCAAAATAGAGATGCCCGCGTTCAAGCCGACGCGGGTAATCGATGATACCGGCCGGGTCAGCGCTTACCTGTGGAACCAAATTTTCCCTCTCCTCTGTCGGTTGCGCTGAGCTCGCCCTCTTGCCAGAGTATTTCAAAAGTCTGTTCGAGCAGCAGCTGCGCAATACGGTCGCCGTGTTTGATGGTGTAATCTTCTCTGCCGAGGTTGATGAGCGGTACGAATATTTCTCCGCGATAATCGGCGTCGATTGTGCCCGGCGTATTCACCGGCGTCAGGCCATGCTTCACCGCCATGCCCGAGCGCGCTCTTATCGAAATATGATAACCAGGGGGGATTTCAACCGCGAGGCCGGTGGGTACCGGGGTGATGCTGCCACGCTGAATTGTCAGGTTATGATCGAGGCAGGCATGCAGATCGTACCCTGCTGCGTGCGCCGACTGGCGGTCAGGCAGCTCTGCTCGCTCGTGGGTTTTACGAAATTTGACAGTGACCTGCGGCATCGACACCGGACGGGACGACGTCCGTTTCAGGGCGTAAAATCAATAAACAAAAAAGGGCCTTTCGGCCCTCTTTCGTGTATTGTCCACGCTTTGTCGGCGCTGGTTTTAGCAGCTGTAAGTAGACAGAAATTCGTATGGGTGCGGACGCGCTTCCCATGGCCAGATTTCTGATTCAAACTTCAGCTCTTTGTAGGTGTCGATAAACTCTTTAGAGAATACTCCACCCTGCTCAAAGACGGCGCGATGCGTCAGCATGGTCTCAACTGCTTCACGCAGCGTGTGAGGCATTTGCTGAATACCTTTTTCGCGAATCTCGTCGAGCGAGAGTTCGAACAGGTCTTCTTCCATCGGTTTGCCCGGGTCGATTTTATCCTGAACACCCTTGAGGCCTGCCATCATCATTGATGAAAAGCAGAGGTATGGGTTTGCAGTCGAATCGGGGAAACGGAACTCAACGCGTTTTGCCTTGGCACCTGACACAAACGGAATGCGGCATGAAGCCGAACGGTTCTGTGCTGAGTAAGTCAGAATCGAAGGCGCTTCAAAGCCGGGAATCAGACGCTTGTACGAGTTGGTCGACGCATTCGAGAAAGCGGCGATTGCACGTGCATACTTGAGAACTCCACCTACATAATGCAGCGCAAAGTCGCTCAGGTCTTGGTACTTGTCGCCCGCGAACTGGTTCTCGCCGCCTTTCCAGATTGACTGGTGAACGTGCATGCCGTTGCCGTTATCGCCAAAGAGTGGCTTCGGCATAAACGTTGCCGTTTTGCCGTGGCGTTTTGCCACGTTCTTCACGACGTATTTCAGCTTCTGCACATTGTCTGCAGCTTCGATGAGTGTGCCGTATTTAACGCCAATCTCACCCTGTGCCTGCGCGACTTCGTGGTGAACCACAAAAGTTTCGAGACCGATCTGGTGCAACGTCTTCACGATTTCAGCACGGATATCGACCTGCGAGTCGCGTGGTGATACCGGAAAATAACCGCCTTTTGTACCTGGGCGGTGACCGAGGTTGTGGCCGTCGTTATATTGTGCAGTTGCAGTGTTCCATGAACCTTCGTTGCTGTCAATTTCGTGGTACTGGCAATTGATATCGTCACGTACACGAATCGAGTCAAAAATGAAGAATTCATTTTCGGGGCCGAAGAATGCCGTATCGCCGAGGCCTGTCGATTTGAGATATTCGAGCGCCTTTTTGGCGATTGAACGCGGGCATTTTTCGTACATCTGCTTCTTGTAGATGTCGTACACGTCGCAGAAAATCACGAGCGTCACATCAGCGGTGAACGGATCAAGAAATGCGCCTTCCATGTCGGGAATCAGCTGCATATCAGACTGGTTAATGGGCTGCCACTTGGTGATCGAGCTGCCGTCAAACGGTAGACCTTTAAAAGATTCTTCAGTGATAGAATCTGTGTGATACGACACGTGGTGCCATGCACCGCCAATGTCAGAAAAACGGAAATCGTAAAAGAGCACGCCGCTTTTTTTAGCGAAATCGATGACTTCTTTCCACGAACCGAACTTTAGTTTTGCCATATATTCTCCTGTTGTCTGTAGTCAGCGGGATTCAGGCCTGCCATTACGCTGTTGCCGCTGTTCCCTCTTGTCTTTTTTCAGCAAACTTAATGCCAACCAAAGACCTTACGAGAAAGTATGTCTCTTAGACACTCTGTCAACGAGTAGAACAAAAACAACCCACAGATTTTACACAGCGCGCGAAAATGTTGACGGCACCTGACCGAATTGTGACTTCTGGCACAGGTAACCGTGACTGCTTTGGCCGGCGAGTTGCTGCACGCTTTTATGGATGGTAACACATGACCGATTTTCGTAACCGATACGGCGCCTGGGCCCTGATTACCGGTGCGTCGAGTGGCCTCGGCGCAGAGTTTGCGCGCCAGCTCGCCGCAGAAAAACTCGATCTGATTCTGGTGGCGCGCCGGCGCGACAGACTCAACGAACTCGCAACGGCACTCAAGGTCGAACACGGAATTCAGGTTAAAGTCGTGCCGCTCGACCTTGCAAAACCGAACTTCATGGCGGTACTCAAAAAGCAGACGGCGAAACTCAACGTTGGCCTCGTCGTCAATAACGCAGGCTTTGGCATCGCCGGTGATTTTACCGAGAATGATCTCGAACGCGAACTCGCGATGCTCGACGTAAACTGCCGGGCTCCCCTTCTGATTGCGCATGAATTTGGCCGGCTCATGGTTTCGCATCGGCGCGGTGGTATCATCATGGTGAGCTCGGTGGTTGCATTTCAAGGCGTCCCGTTCATGAGCCACTATGCCGCAACCAAGGCCTATGATCTGTTGCTCGGTGAGGGCCTGTGGTATGAAATGAAAAAACACAAGGTGGATGTCTTAACGCTCTGCCCCGGCGCGACTCAGACCGAATTTGCCAACGTGGCAGACACGGGCCCGGTTCCGGGTTCGATGCCTGCAGGCCCCGTCGTCAAGGCAGCACTAGAGGCTCTCGGCAATAAGCCCGTCGTTGTTGCGGGCTTCAAGAACAAGCTTATGGTCTTTGGCTCGCGACTCGTTTCGCGGCGCATCGGCACCTTGATCGCGGCGCAGGTCATGAAAAAACTTGGGCGCAGCTGAAATGCGGCGCCTGCTGCTGCTTGTCTTCACTCTGCCCTTGTGGGCGGTCGAAACCGTCTGGGTTCATAAAAGTTACGTCGGCGGGCCGCTCTGTGCGAAAGGTGGGCCTGAAATTAACTTTGTCGCACCGGGTATCGAAGCGACTGCTGAGCCATTGAGGGCGATCAACATCAGAATCGCGCGCAGCTATTTCAGAAACCTGCCAACCTGCCAGGCCTGTGGTAAGTGCCCGACCTACAAACGCGAAATACTTTTTGAAATTGAGGCAGATAAAATCACCGCGGCTGAAAAGGCCGGTTTCTTAAGATTGCCCGACGCACCGGCGGCAGACGAACTCGCTGAATTCGAGCGCAGCAAGGTCTATCGCCCGCCGTCTGACCTGCCTGCAGAAGATTGATTTTTCAGAGCCAGCGCTTCTTTAGAAAGAAGACCATCATCACGCCGGCGAGAATTGCCATACCGATGATCGTTTTCAGATACCCATTTTGGTCTTCGGTCATGGGCAAATGCTTGAAGTTCATGCCGAAATAGCCTGTCACCAGCGTCAGCGGCAGCATGATTGCGGTCATTATCGTCAGAATACGAATGATGTCATTGGTGCGTTTGGTTGAGATCGTGTTATAGGCTTCTATGGCAGAGGCAATCGCCTGCACGATGCCGTCGATGGTATCGATGATCTTAATGGCATGGTCGCGCACGTCGCGAAAGAACGCTTCAGATTCGGCCGAGAAATGGCGAATATCGTGCGCATGCATCTCGTCAAAAATTTCTTTGTGCGTCAGAATCAGCTTCTTGATCGTGGCGAGCGAAGATTTCAGCTCAAAGACCATCGAAATATCGAGGCTTGCACTGTGCGCCATCAGCGCACCTTCGCAGCGTTCGAATGCAAGGTCGATTTCATGCACTATGTGCAAAGTATGGTCTGTCTCGATGTCGAGAATGCGGTGCAGAATAAACTCGGGGCCTTTTCTCAGAAGCTCGCGGCAGAGCGTTCTATCTGCCAAAAGCTTATCTATAGTTGTACGCTCGCTCTCTGACACCGTTATGATGGTATTCTTTGTGATAATGAAGTTGAAATCTTTGGTCGTGATGTAACTGCCCGCTAGGTGAACTCCGCGAAAGCACAAATATGTATAGTGTGGAAATTTCTCGCGCTTGATGCGGTTCGAACTGTTAAAGATGTCTTCAACCGTGAGCGGGTGAATATCGTATTTCTGCAAGAGTTCAATGAGATCGCGTTCATTTCTCGGATACAGGTGCACCCATGCAGGTTTGCGGCCGAATAGCGGCACGCCACCGTCTTTAGTACGGAATTTTTCGTGCTTCGTCAGTGTGATGATGTGGTGTTCATACCAATCATGCGTCACCTCAGGTTCTGGCATGGCATTCTTGCGGCTGAGCCTCAGCCATGATAATACCTTGTATCTCATAAACTTTTGAGAATCTCTTTCAGTGAACCAATGAGTTTCGCATTTTCACCTTCTGCACCGACACTGAAACGAATACAATCGGCGAAAGGTGATCCCGCATAATGGCGTACGAGAATCTTATAATCCCTGAGGCGCCGCACGACCGCGGGGGCGCCGGGCTTTTCGGGGGCTCGCGCCAGAATATAATTCGCTTCAGAATCAAAGCATTCAAACCCGAGCGCAATAAGCTCAGCGCGCAAAAAGTCACGCCCGGCGAGAACCGCGCGAATCGTGCGCTCATGCCAGGCTTTATCGGCGAGAGCCGCCGCCGCGAGCCGGGTTGCGAGCGCATCTTCGTTATATGAATCTTTGTGCGCGAGCAACCCTTGCATCAGTTCTTGATTACCTGAAGCGAGATAGCCGACGCGCAGGCCTGCGAGCGCATGCGTTTTCGAAAAAGTACGCGTGACAACCAGATTTTCAAGCTGGGTAATATACTTCATCATTGTCGCTTCGGGGCCCGCAAAGTCATTGTACGCTTCGTCAACCACCCAGAGCGATTTTGAGGCGGCTATGATGCCAGCGAGGCGGCCTGCATCGATATATTCACCGGTGATCGCGTTCGGGTTGGCGAGAAAAACTACCGCCTCGCTGCTTTTTGCAAGCGCTTCTATATCAATGCTGTAAGGTTGCCCCGTGCGTTCTACCATCGGTATCTCTGTGTAAGCAGCACCCGCATTGGTCACGAGCGTACGGTAAAGACTGTAAGTCACCGCGGGAAAAACAGCAGGCCGTTCGGCACCGAGCGTCGCGCGGCAGATGAGCGTCAACGCCTCGTCAGAGCCATTCGTGACGATAATATTCTCTTTGCCGAGCTGCCAATAGTCGGCGAGCGCACTCAGCAGGGGTTCACCCAGAGGGTGGCTGTATTTGCGCAGAATATCGCCCTGCCCTACGAGTTCTGCCATCACGCGAAAGACATTCGGCGAGGGCGGCAACGGGCTCTCGTTGGTGTTCAGCTTGATCCAGC
>JAKQXK010000042.1 GCA_029561505.1 Spirochaetota bacterium
TCTCTCATTCGCGAACCCGACCGCTTCTTGCTCGATAACTACGCCACGTCTTATATGTATTTCAAATACCTGGCCGATGTTTATGGTATTGGCGGCATTTCAGCGATATTCAGAAACAATGCGCTCGGTGTTGAAAGCGTAAATTCGGCTTTGCAGTCGGTTGATCCCAGCCTTACAACCGCCTGTGGCAATACGGGCCCTACCTACCCGTTTTTCAACTGCAGCTATCGTTTCATGTGGGGAGCTTTGATTCGCAATGCGGTCGGTGACGCAGCGACGGGTGCGACGGTTCGGTACAACACTGACGCATCGTCGTTCACACTCGCAGCCGGCGCCTCGTATACATACAAATTCGACGGCAGCAATACGGCCTTCAAAGATGAACTCACCAGCACGCTTGCAAGCGGCTCTTATGGGCCGGCATCCAACGCGAACACTGGGGCGCTGCAAAGTTACGCACCCGTGCTGTACAAGGTGCAGGCGGGCTTGCCCGCACCGAATTTTCAGACGTGCAGTTCGTGCGGCTTAACGCTGATCAGTGGCACGGATTACTTTGTCGTCTTCAACCACGACCCCAATACAGCAGCTACCCGATCGGCGACGGTGGTTGATTCGGTTCAGCAGAGTATCACCTCTGAGCCATTGTCGAGCGAAGCTCTTCTCGCCGCAGGGCAGACTGACACCCCGCTTGAGCAACGGGCGCTGCACTGGCATTTTCGCCTGAATCCGCAGCTACGCGATTTTCTGGAATAAATTCACAGCCGGTCGTGCTGCAGAGAAGGCATGCGACGGCGCACCTCTTCGATGCGTTCGCTCTTGAGTTCGTGTACGAGCACGCCGGGGCGGTCATTCAGTTCGCCCAGAACTTCACCCCACGGGTCAACGATCATGCTGTGACCAAAAGTCTCGCGGCCACCGAAGTGGGTGCCGGTCTGCGCGGCTGCGAGCACATAGCACGTGTTTTCAATCGCGCGGCTTCTCAGCAGCACATGCCAGTGCGCTTCGCCGGTCAGGCGTGTGAAGGCCGCGGGTACGCATAACACCTGAGCTCCTGTTTTGGCATGGTGCCGGTAGAGCGCGGGAAAACGTATGTCATAACAGACCGACATGCCGACCTGCATTGTGCCGCAGGCAAAGAGCGACAGGCTGCCGCCACCCGGCGCGGTCGAGCGTGATTCTTGATAGCTGACATTGTCGCCTGGGGTCACGTCAAACAGGTGCAGCTTGTCATAACGGTGCAGTTCGGCGCCATCGGGGCCGTAGGTCACGGCTGAGTTGAATACTTTGCCGCCGGCATTCGCGATCGGCATGCCGCCGCCCGTGATCGTGATCTTGTGCTTCGCCGAGGTGGATTTCAGAAACGCGCGCGCTGCGGTTTCGATTTCGGCAGCCTTGGCGCTTTTTTCCTGTTCGCTGCCGAAAAAAGCAAAGTTTTCAGGCAAAAGCGCATATTCGGCGCCTTGCGCGTGGGCCGCCTTGACGAGCTGTTCGGCGGCCTCGAGGTTATGCCCTGTATCGTTTTGTGAGTTGAGTTGAATGACGGCTGCGCGCATATTTTTGTTATGATGCCGGCGAACGGGAACCCCGTTCGCCGGCATCACTCTACTTAGGGTCGTTTTTACTTTCCACCTTGTCTGAACAGCGCAACTTGGCATGCCTTCTGGAGCGGATTGCTTTGGGTGCTTCGTGCCCAAAGCAGATACTTCTCCTTAACAACCATAGGGGGTTTAAATATGGCAAAAAAGAACTACGAGCTGGTTCTTGTGCTCAGCGACAAGAATGCTGACGACAAGACCCGTTCACGAGATGAAGCAGAAGCTTCGTTACAAAAGCGTGGGGCAGAAATTGTCCAAAAAGAAGATTGGGGCGCACGCCGTCTCTATCACCTCGCCAAAAAACAAGACAGGGGCCACTATTTCTATTATGGCTTCAAGTCAGATGGGTCTGCTATTCCGCAGATCAACGGCGACCTGCGCGTCAACTCAGGCGTACTCAAAGCGATGATCACCGTGCTCGATCAATAGGCTGTTGACCAACCTAGGAAACAGCTAATATGGCGAGCGATATCAACCGCGTTATTCTGATTGGTCGCTTAACGCGCGACCCGGAACTCAAGTCGACGAATTCAGGCAGCTATTTCTGCCGGTTCTCGCTTGCCTCTAACCGCAGCATCTACAACAAACAGAGTGGCGAAAGCCGCGATGAAGTGGGTTTTTTTGACTGCGTAGCATGGGGAAAACCGGCCGAAACGATACACAAGTACCTGCAGAAGGGCCGACGCATCTGCGTCGAAGGCGCACTGCGCTGGTCTTCATGGGAAGGTACCGACGGCAAGAAGCAGAGCAAGGTTGAGATTCATGTTGAAGGCTTTCAGTTTCTGGACGCCAAACAAGACGGTGCAGGCGGGTCGACACGGGATAACCCAGCCTCAGAACCCATGGGCGGCGCAGCGCACTTTGATACAGGTGCGATGAGCGACGACGATATCCCGTTCTAAGTGTAATACAGTAAAGAGGAAATTATGGAAGAACGTCAAGACAGAGAACCACGCAGGGGGCCAGACGACGGTGATGATCGTCGCGGTGGCCGCGGCGGCCCACGCTTCAAAAAGAAGACCTGCCGCTTCTGCGAAGTGAAAGACATGGCAATCGAATACAAGCGGGTCGATATTCTCGTGAAGCTCGTATCGAACAAGGGCAAAATTCTGCCCCGCCGTCTGACCGGCACGTGCGCGCTGCACCAGCGCCTCGTCGCAAAGGCTATCAAAAAAGCCCGCAACGCAGGCTTTATGCCTTTCTCGGTATAAAAGTCGCATGCATTCATGGTCGTCTGAATTGCGTTCGCCTTGCTTCACGGCATACGAACGCAAGTTTTAACGGGCGGCCATGGAACTTCTGCTGGGTTTTCCGCTTAGCCTGGCTTTTGCTCTCATACCCATATACGTCTACCGGCCTGCCTTCGATCGCAGATTGTGGTTGTGGTCGGTGCTTGCGGTTACCGCACTTTTTCTTCTTTTACCAGAACGCCTGCGCATCGAAGCTTTTTTACCCGGTGGGGCTGCGCTCTTCTTTTTCATTTCGGGAGTCTGGGTCGTTGCGCTGAACCCGACGAGTGCCATCTTTAAATTGCTCAACATGCCCTTGCCGACGCGCCGCGAGCTAAAAGCCGAAATTGAGCGCATACCTGATGTCGAAGGCAGATTGCAGAAATACCTTTCTTTAACCGTGCAGCTGAAGAAAATCTGGCAGAAGCGCGATGCCTTTCTCTCGGGCTATAACTCGGCGTTGTTACTTGTGTTTACCATTGCCGCCGCGGTGGTCTCATATTCTGTCGCGGTTTATGAATACCGCGTCACCGGGCATTTAAAGCAGATTCTCGACGAGGCCTATAACCAGTGGGC
>JAKQXK010000053.1 GCA_029561505.1 Spirochaetota bacterium
CCGACTCAAAGAGTGCCGGGCGCAGCTTCATCGAGGTGCTGCTCGACCAGGGGCTGCAGGTCATTGTGCAAGAATTCATCGCCGAGGCGCAGGGCGCAGACATTCGCGCAATTATTCTGCACGGCAACCTGATCGCCTCGATGCGCCGGCAGGCAACGGGTTATGATTTCCGTTCAAACATACACCGCGGTGCGCTTTCTGAAAAAATCGAACTATCGATCGAAGCGGCTCGTACGGTGAAGCTCGCCGCGCGCATTCTCGGCCTCAATTTCGCCGGCGTCGATCTTATCGAATCGAAACGCGGCCCGATGATTCTCGAGGTAAATGCCTCACCCGGCCTCGAAGGTATCGAAGCTGCCACGGGCGTCAACATCGCAGAAAGAGTGATTGACTATCTCGAAGAGTCACGCAGAACGTGACACATGGGCAGCGGGCCACCGCAATCTCGCTTAAATTCCCGGCAGCTCGATGCCGCGACGCGGCTTTGGTCAACGCCGCTGAAGGCCCTTCAGGTCGTCGCGGGTGCGGGCAGTGGTAAAACTTCAACCTTAATCGCAGCTGTCGAAGAAGCAGCGCGGCAGAATTTTCAGCCGCAGCGCATGGCAATTCTGACATTCTCACGCCGCGCAGCGCATGAATTAAGAGATCGCCTCGAAGTGAAAAACATACGCGTCGGCTATTGTGGTACGATTCATGCACTCGCCTACCGGCTGCTCAAAGACAGCGGCAGAACATTCAGCATTTTGAAAGACAGCGCGGCGTTGCGGGCGTCGTGGCTACGCCAGAGGCATCCGCATTTTGAGCACCTGCCCACTCGGGTGCTGGCAAGGCGTGAATTTCTCACGGGCGATGACGCGAGCGAATGGAATACGTTTTTTGAAAGTTATCTTTTCGAACACGCGCTGCTCGACTTCGACTCGCTCGTTACCGCGGCCACGCGCTTACCCGGGCTGACCGGAAGATTTGAAACCGTCTTCGTCGACGAATTTCAAGATACGTCTCCCGATCAGGCAGACTTTATACGATCGCTGAATGCCGCAAAGTATTTTGTTGTCGGTGACGACTGGCAGAGTATCTATGCGTTTCGCGGGGCGGATGTCTCACTCACACGAAACTTCAAGTCACTGTTTGCGGGCTCAGACCGTGTCTTTCTGCTGCACAATTACCGCAGCGCGAGACATATCGTGAAACTCGGTAACCGCGCGATTCGGCTTTCAGGTGATTTTGTCAAGAAACGCCTGAAGGCCACCCGAAGCAGCGCGGCGAAGCCTGTTTTTTTCTTTGCTCGGGCAGAAACCGCAGGTGCCGTATGGCAGAAGTTTCTGAATAAGTATCTGAGCCTCAACAAGTTACCCGCCATGGCTGACCTCACGGTACTCGTGCGTACCAATGCGCTGCGCCGCCTAATTGAGGCCGAGGCCCCCGAAGGCTTGCAGGTCATGACTATACACAAGAGCAAGGGACTCGAATTTGACAACGTCATTGTTTTTGGCATAGCCGAAAACAGCATGCCCCACCGTGACAACGTCTACGACGAAGAAGTGCGCCTGCTCTATGTGGCGATGACCCGGGCGAGGCACTTTCTTGGCTTTGTGGGGTGGGAAAACGGCCAAAGCCGCTCGAAGTTTATTCCGTTTCTGATGCGCCACTGCCGGCTTATTTACCTCTGACAACTGTTTACGGCCCCTCTTTGATATGCAGCCTGCCCCACGGTGGAACAGGGCTATTCGCAGGCGATAGCAGACGAGATTCTCGGCGGTAACTTTCCCCGTGCTGCGGGGCTCGCAGAGATCTGGCTGCGTGAACTACCGGCGATGACGAGCCGTGAAACTACGCCCGAAAAAGCCGAAGCCGACGAGGCATACGAACTCTCGCGTTATCTGACGCACCGCCATGAAAGGCTGACAAGCCTCAGCCCCGGCATCGACCGCGCGCGCGCGTTTGAAGAGATACTCCACTACCTGATGCAGAACCGTTATGCGACGCTG
>JAKQXK010000099.1 GCA_029561505.1 Spirochaetota bacterium
CCCCACGGTACCATTGCCGATATTGAAAAATCTTACGGACTCACCGCCGAAGCGATTGCGGCGCGCATCGCTCGCAGCCTGCGGGCATCACGCCGCTGAGTTGATTTTTTTCGAAATTTTTTCGTAGAGTTCTGGGTCAATCACGGGGTCGAGAACGTAAATAATGCGTCGCAGAAAATCTTGCGCAAGATTGATGCGAATTTTTCGCGGGTCTGGCCTGAAAGTCTCTGGCTGAAAAACTCCCTGGCGCACACCGTCTGCGTTCAGCGGCACCATATGCAATACCCCAAGCCTTTGCACCGTTGCCCTGCTCTGGTAACGGCCAACTTCGAGCACTTTCACAACTTCAAAATACGTCTGCCCGCTTTGCATCGTCATAGCCAGAATCAGCAGGTCATCGTTCTTGATGATCTTCTGGTTGTGGCTCAGAGACATCGAAATATGGTCGAGAAAGTCGCGTATCACCTTCGGCCCGTACTGAAAAATCGATGAATTCAGAATATGTTTAATGGCCATGATCGGGTCTTTTGCCGGACGCCAGTCAGATTCGGTTGTGAGCGCAGCGAAATCAGTCGCGAGACTCAGAATATTGACGTCTTCTTCGTACACAACAAACTCTTTCAGCCCTGCAAGCTGCCTGAGAATATCGCCGGCCACTTCTTTTTTACCGCGCTTGTCATTGTCCTGAACAAGATTCTGCAGCGTCGCTGTCATCCAGCGAAATTCGGGATAGTTATTCGAAGCCGTGTTTTCGGGCAGAGTGCGCTTCTGATTCAGAATCAACCGCTTCACCTCGAAAGGTACGGTTGCTTCGTGGGCGACCATCAGATATGAAAGCAACGGAAATTTTCGCACATAGGCGCGCTGCTCGGGTGTGAGGTTACCGCCTTCGGGCAGGTTCATTTTGGCTTTGCCGATCTGCGAAAGCATGCCCCCCATCATGAGGGGCTGCACGGCTTCAGAGCCCCGACCGCGGTCTTTTGAGATCATCGCCTTCATGCTGCGCGATTTGAGAGCCATAGCAACGACTGCGCGTTTGACCGCCTGCTTTGAAAGCTCTGAGGCTGCGGTACCCTTCACGGTTTCAAGAATATTGATAACGCCCACCATCATGTCGGGCTGCTGTTCAAAATCAGTAATGAAAGAATTTACCTGGGTGTGCATTTTCTGCGAATGCACGGCGCCAAAGGCCGCGAATTTGAGTTCGCTGAAAAGGCTTTCAGTCGCCTGGCTGAGTTCGGCGACACGCTGTTCTGTCAGAAGTTTGGTATCGCTCAGCCCCTCAAGATCTTGACGGGCACCCGATTTGATACCGAGTTTATCTTCGTCGCCTTCGCGGTAAAAAATGCCAGACCCAATATGCTGCAACAGCTTATTGATCATGTCGCCAGTTGCCTGTTCTTTTCGGGGAATCAGTACCTGCCCGTTGGCATTGTAAAAATTCACAGGTATCTGCTGCGTATCGCGCATGCGCGCGATCACTTCAGGCGAAAAGTTAAACGGCTTTAGCGTCGTCTCAGACATTGCAGAGGTTCTACCTTCACTAACGTCCTAAGCGGTCAACGCAAGATTGAGTTAAGTTGTACTCCGCCGGCGGACACGGCAGAGCTACATAGGATAAATTACTTCGAAAGCCAGCGCATCATCGAGCGCAATTTCTTACCGACCTTTTCAATCGGGTGGTTTTCTTCGCGCTTGCGCATCGTTTCGAATTCTTTGCCGCCTGAACGCAGATCTGCCAGGAAGCCTTTGGCGAACTTGGCGCCGTTGGCTTTCTGAATATCGGCGAGCACTTCTTTCATTTTCTGCTTCACATGACCGTCGATCACGCGGGGGCCGCTGACATAGTCACCGTATTCGGCTGTGTCAGAGACGTAATAGCGCATCTTTTCGAGACCACCTTCATAGATCAGGTCGATGATCAGCTTGGTTTCGTGAAGGCATTCGAAGTATGCGATTTCAGGGTCGTAGCCGGCTTCGATAAGAGTTTCAAAACCCGCCTGAATGAGGTGGCTGATGCCACCGCATAGAACAGCCTGTTCACCAAAAAGGTCGGTTTCGGTCTCTTCTTTGAACGTTGTTTCGAGAATGCCGGCGCGACCGCCGCCCACGGCACTCGCGTGTGCGAGCGCGCGCTTATGCGCGTTGCCGGTAGCATCTTGATGAATGGCGATCAGACAGGGAACGCCGCCGCCTTCTGTATAAACACGGCGAACGAGATGGCCAGGGCCCTTTGGCGCGACCATGTAGACATCCACATCTTTCGGGGCGACGATCTCGTCGAAATGGATATTAAAACCATGAGAGAAGACGATTGCCTTACCTGCTTTCAGCTTGGGCTGAATGTGCGCGTCGTAGATTTCTTTCTGCGACTGGTCGGGTGTCAGAATCTGGATAATGTCGGCGCGCTCAGCGGCGGTTGCCACATCGACAACCTCAAAACCGTCGGCTTTGGCTTCAGCTGTCGAAGTTGAACCCGCCTTGAGGCCAATAATAACCTTGAGCCCTGAATCGAGCATATTCTGCGCCTGCGCGCGGCCCTGAGAACCATAGCCAATCACGGCTACCGTCGAGCTTTTGAGTACCGAAAGATCACAATCCTGATCGTAATAGAGTTTTGCCATTTGTTAAAATCGCATCAAGAGACACCGCGTCAACGTTATGTATAAAGAGAAAACCTCTTGCCGTTCTGTAGGGGCGGGTCTGGGTGAGGCCTCTGCCGGGTCGTCAATGAGGATATCTCACGCCACCAAATCTGCAGCTTGCGGGCATATGGCCGCTCTGGCGAATCGCAGATTTGCGCTGGTATTTGTGCTTTGGCTCGCGCTGCCGGCAATTCAGGGCCCCCGCGCCGAATCGCCAGCCCTCGTCGCAGGCATGCCTTACGACCTCGAACTCGACAATGGCTCGATTCTCAGGGGTGCCGTTTTTCGCGAACGGCTGAAAGAGTCTGACTACTTCGATGTTGCCGGCATCGGCGAACACCTGCAGATACGCAACTACCGGGTTGTGCAGTCGCAACAGCGGCGCACATGGCAGGCGACGGCCGGGTTGGGGGCGTTACGTACGCTCGACCAGCCCTCTTTGGGTTTCGGCGTGGCGCTGCAGTTTGAAATTCAAGGGGCAGTGTCTCTTTGGGCTGCGGCGCCGCCTGCGGTTCCTCAGATGGCGGCGCGGGCCGGCTTTTCAAGACTCTCTGGCGACCGGGCCATTCTTTCAGGCCCCGAAATTTCTGCCGGTCTGTTATGGCTGATACCGCTCGAACGGCAACGACGGCATTACTTTCGGGTCAGCGCTTTTGCAGGTTCGGGATTTTATGAATTACTCAACCGCAATATTGACACTACGTATGCACAAACGACCTTCTTGAGCAGCGCGCAGCTGGGTTACCTCTACCGCGCCGGCACGTGGGGTTACGCGCTGCATTATACGCACACCTATTTCTACGACACGAACTATCCGCTGCACGCAGGCGGTGTCGCGTTCACCGTCACCTATTTTAGTGAGGAAAAATGAAAGCCCGAAAACAACAACTCTTAAGAGCTGCGCTGATACTCGTATTATTCGGCTACTGCGGTAAGAACATGGACAAAGCCCTGCTCGACAAACCACAATCGGGAGCCAGCGCAACAGGCAACGGCAGCCTGCCAATCGACAGCGGTGGCAGCTCTGGTGGCGGTGACCCCACCCCGCCACCGCCACCAGGTGACACCGGCGAAACCGGAGGGCCAGCAGTCGAAACGACGACTTTAACAGAGATTGTGCCCGACAGAGTTGGTGCGCAGGGGGTATATGTTCCTTCACAGGTAGCGGGCATGCGCGGTAAAACGATCGCGCTCGGCGCGGGGCACGGCTGGCGCGGCCGCACGAGTGCAGAATCAGCCGGTGCACGCCTGCAGCGGCCATGGGTTTGGTCAAGCGGTGGCTTTGCGTACAGTTCTGCATCCACCTCACCGGTGAATTCTTTCGCCATCGTCGAAGACTACCTGAATTCTGAAATCACGCACTACGTGCTGCAATATTTGCGCAACGCCGGCGCCGAAGTGACGCTCGTGCGCGAGCAGGCACGCACTCGACAGCAGGTCGTCGTCTGCCCCGGCGCTGCGGGTTATGCGCAAACGGGCGCAACGTTCTATACCTCGGCGAACGATTCGGCGATGGCGGCCTCACTCTGCGCCGCAGGCACGAAATACCGTTATGTCTATGGCGACAATACCGGCACGGGAAAGTTCACCTATACCGCGACAGTACCCGCCGATGGTATGTATCCGGTGTATTTTCACTACCGCGACGGCACTGACCGCGCGACGGCAGTTCCGGTGACAATCACACACACGGGCGGCACAGCACGCACCTATATGAACCAGG
>JAKQXK010000125.1 GCA_029561505.1 Spirochaetota bacterium
CCCCACGCGCCACTGATAATGTAACGCGCATTAAAGATTGAACTATTGCGCGCGGGCATGCCGTCTGGAAAAAAACCAAAAAAGATAACAGTCAGGCCCACAACCAGCGAAACAGTGCGCACCCACCGACCCGTGAGCGAAGCGCGCAGCATCGCATAACCCCAGATAATGCTGCCGATATAACCCGAGATCGCGATGATGAAGAATATTCCCTCGCCACTCGCTGCATATGTTGCACCCGATTCATCCCATTCGAGCGCGATCGCAGCCAACCGGCCACCAGTCACTATCGTTGCGATTGCGTGCGAGGTTTCATGCAGAAAAACCACGAATAATTTGAAGGGTTTTAAGAGCGGCGAGTTCCAGAAAAAAATCAGCAGTACAGTCAGTACGCTGAGGGCAATAAGGCGCAGCAGAACAGTACGCATAGTTCAGAAAAGCAGATATTGCAGACCGGCCGTGAGCTGCGCCCGCACGTGCAGCAAATCGGTAACGGTATAGACGTTTTGCCTGCCGGGAAACATGTTGATGCCAAAAACAAACGTGAACACGAGATTCACGCGCCGGGAGAGTTTCGGCGAAAACTGCATGGCAAGGTCGATAAAGAGGTGGTTATACGACGACTTCGGCACCGCTGTGCCATTGAGGTACATTGTCGTTTCGGTCAGATGCGATATGCCTGCGCCAAAAGCAAAAACCGGATCAATAGGGTAATACGCATGCAAAAACACCGGGACATGCCACTGCGTGCGGTTTTCCATCGCCATCGCTACGCTATTGACTCTCAGCGTCATCAGGCGCATGAGACCTATGCCACCATGCAGATAAAAATCGGGCAGCCGGTACTGGCCGCTCAGAAAACCACCGAGCGTGTTGTAAGAAACATCGTATTCGCCCTTCGAACGATCGAGACCTGCTTCGTTATGGCCGGCCCAGCCGAGGTCGAACCCGGCTTTCCACGGCCGGCTCACCGCGTTGCCTTTTTCGTCGGTCGCTGCGTGCAACTGGCCTGCGACCGCGAGCCACAACCATAATAGCCGATGGGGATATCTGAGCGTCACGTTACCCAGCCGCTAAGATTTGCATGCCGCCGTCAAGACTTCGTTACCGGTCTCGGTCACGAGTACATCATCTTCAATACGAATGCCGATACCGCGCGCTTCGGGCCGCACAAATTCATATTCAGCAGGAAAATACAACCCCGGTTCGACGGTGATCACCATACCCGGCGCAAGAGCCCGACTCTCACCGTTCGTATAATATTCGCCCACGTCGTGCACGTCGAGCCCAAGATAGTGTGAAGTGCGGTGCATGTAAAAGTGTGTGAGATAGTCGCCTGCGCGCACCGCCTCGACAGAATCGGGATTCGCCCGCATCGCGCTCTCATCTTCGGTCTTTTTCTTCTCGGGAATATTTTTGAAAAAACCCATTTCAAAGAGCCCCTGGCTTAGCACATTCTGAGCCGCGGCGTGCACGGCTTCGATGGTGGTGCCCGTTTGCGTCGCCGCGATTGCGGCTTTCTGCGCAGCGAGCACGAGATCATACAGATCTTTCTTGATGGCAGAGGTTTTTTGCATACCGCCCGCTGCAGTTGTACGCGTAATATCAGAAGCATAACCTTCAAACTCTGCACCGGCATCGATAAGAACAAAGTCACCTGGCTTGGCGATGCCCTGTGTGCGTTCGTAGTGGAGCACGGTGGCGTTGTCGCCCGCTGCCACGATTGAGGGGTAAGCAAGGCGATCGGCCCCCTGGGCCATGAACTCATGCTCGATCAGGCCCTTGATCTCAAATTCGGTGAGTTCACCGGTAGCCGATTCGATGCGGGCAATCGCCGCGTTGTGCGCTGCCGCCGAAATCGACGCGGCGATTGCCCGCATCGAATCGGCTACGGGTGAACTCACCGAATTTGAGATCAAGGGCCTGATCGAGCATGAGTTCATGGCCCAGGG
>JAKQXK010000127.1 GCA_029561505.1 Spirochaetota bacterium
CCGCTTTTTTTCATCTCTTTTGTGCTGGTCGGTACATTCGTGCTGCTGAATCTCTTTATCGGCGTCATTTTGACGGGCATGGAAGAAGCGCGCAACGAGCTCGCCGACCTGAAGAACAAAGAGTCGTCGGCAAACCCGCGCGCGTACGACCTGAAGCGCATCGAAACTGAAATCGCACGGCTCAATGAGTCGTTAAAGACGCTGCAGGTGACGAAGATAAAGTTCAGGGCGAAAGACGAAGAGGAGGCCTAAATGGCAAAAACATCATTCAATATCTTGAACAACCTCACTTTCACCGGCAAGGGCGCTTTACTCGAAGTCGAAAATATCATCGGCAATGTAACGTTTGCGCAAGGTATTTCGAAAGCCATTGGCCTTTTTCAGAACATCGACCGTGAATACAAGAAAGCGGTGGGCAATGACGGCAAAATCGTCGGCAAAGAGCGAACCGACATTCTCATGCAGGTCGACCGGTTCATGAACGGCATCATTCTCGTCTGGAAAAAGCTCGAAATGCGTAACGACAATATTATCATTATCGAGAACAAGAACGTGAACTTTCTCATGAACATCAGCGAGCGCAACGGCCTGTGGGACGCCAACGGCACCGTGCCCAATTTTTTCGTTCGGCCGGTGAAAAACTTTCAAGAGATCTACAACAACAAACTCACGCCCGAAATCGTTGCGCTTCTGAAGCGATATGCCGAAGCCACCGAAGACGGCATAATCGACGACGACGAGCGTGAAGACCTCAAAAAGGGCATGCAGCGTGTGCTATACTATACGTTTTTTCTGCGCACGCAGGTCGAAAAACTGCTCATTCACGATTAAGCGCCGTTACGGCTCATGAGCGAGCCTATCTGCTGAGAATGAAGTCAAAACGTCTGTTCTTGGGCGCGTTCACGCTGCGCACGTCGAATGCCGGTGCCGATTCGCCGAAACCCTGGTAAGTCACACGCTCGGCTGCAATGCCGTTTTCGACCAGGTAATCATATGTCTTGCGTGCTGCAGTTTCGCTGAGCCGAAGATTCTTTTCAATGCCACCCTGCGTGCCGGTATGCACCTCGATTTTGATTTTGTATTTCGGGTATTTTTCGATAAACCGAACCACGGCTGCGAGCCTTTCTGTTGCCGGTTCGCCCAGATCGGCATTGACAAGGCGCACCAACAGACCGTTGCCGGCAGGCAGCGCCAACAAGCCTGTTTCGAACCGCCGGGGCGACGAAGTCGCGATATTGCCATAGGCGTCTTGCGCTTCGAGCGTGTATTCGTATTGGGTGAGAGATTCGACGAGAGAACCACTTTCGGTTTTGCCATCCCAGTAGATGGTTTGCGGCAGCGCGCCTTTACCGCGAAAATGGCGCACCGGCTGCCTGCGTACGCCCTTTTCGTCGGCGATAATCTCGCTGACCTGTAGCGCATAAGCGACAATTTCAGACTGATCGTTCACGCTCAGCCGAAATGCCTGCTCTTCGTTTTCACCGTCGCCATCAGGCGCAAACTGGCGCGTGCTCAGGTCTGCAGCGACGTCGAGTTCGGGCGGGGTAGAATCGATTGCAATCTTGATGGGCGGCGACTCAGGGGCGTTGCCATTGCTATAGTGTGCCTGAAATACCGCGCAATAATAGCCGTCTGCCGCCCGGGTCTGCGAGGCTGCCTCAGCCTTCCAGACATAAGATGCCTTCGCAGATTTTTTTGCTGGCTTCTTGCCAGAGCCGTTGATTTCGCTGACCGGCAGGCGAAAGACAACGTCTTCGCTCTTTGCCGAACACCCCTTGCTGATACGTATCTCTCCCTGCGTAAAGCCTTCAGCGTGTTCGACCGAGGGCATGAACTGAATCGCCGCAAGTTCAGCTTTTTTGGGGTTTAACCCCAAAGCCGAACTGCGCAGATAGACAGCGTCGACACGCCGCGAGACATAGAAATTCTCGCTGCGCGCTTCGGCGCGATTACCTGCCGCATCGCTGCCTGAAAGATGATACCGGTAGACCCCCTCATCGACGAGCTGACCGTTATCGCCTTTGCCGTCGAAATCGAGTCTCGCCGGCGCGTTTTCGGGCCAGCGGTAGGTACGCACGCGCTCACCCGCGGCGTTTTCAATGTAGCCTATATAGGCATCATCGACACTTGCGTCTTGAGTGATCGGCAGCAGGTCGCGCCTGCCGTCACCATTGGGGGATATCAGATCGTCACCCAACTCAACGGCTGCGGCAGGCGGCTTCGTGTCGATATAGATTTCGCCAGTATGCGTTTTACTTTCGTTATTTTTTTCGTCCATGACCCTGAAATGCCAGACATACACGCCATCGGGAAGTGCTTTGTCAGGTGGGTCTTCGGCAAACACATTGTCTTTTACCGCTTTCTGCTTCTCAACCAGCGCGCGGCCGTTCCACGTAAACCTGTCTGGTATGTCGGCGCGGGCGCGCGGTGCGATAAAGCTGCGCATGAAGAGTGACCAACGAAATTCTTTTTCGCGTATGCGCTCGTCTGCACGCTGGCGAAAGACCTGGTTGCCTTTCGCATCGGTTACCTGAAATTCATAAAACACAATAGGACTTTTATCCGTTGCAGCAGCGGTAAAGACGATGAGGTCGCGAAAACCGTCGTTGTTCGGTGAAAAAAATGTACCTTCACTCGCAAAGACCACCTCTGGTGGTTCAGTATCGATGCCACCCAACCTGACACCCGCCGCAACCGAGTGCAGGTCTGATCGCCCTGAATTTGCGAACTGCAGGCTGTAGAACAAGAAGGTATCGCCGAATGATGCCGGTATCGAAGCGCCGAGGCCAACGCTGACACCATTGCCCGTGGGTGAAAAATGGCTGCCGCCATAACCGAGCGAGAGCAATGCCCACTTATACTGACCCTGCACACCGAACTGATAGGGCAGCCGGTCAAAACCGTCGGTACCATACGTTGAAACAACTGCAGCCAGATTCAGTACTGAACTCTGGTAGAGGCCCGTCATGAGCCCAAGGTGCGCCGAAGGTTTCGCGAGAAGATCGGTATCGCCAATAGGTATTGCCAGATTCAGCGTGCGCAAAAATACCGTGGGCGAATAGAGCCCCACCCCATCGTTGCCGGCGACATTTGCATGCCACTTGCTGTCGAAAAGCAGCGCCGGGTCAACACCCAACCCAAAAGCCTGCTGGCCACCGCCGGTAGTGTAACGCGGTGTCACGGCGAGTCCCGTCGCTATTCGGCGTGAGAGAAAGCTGCCATATGAAAACGACAGGGCACCGGTCTGGTCATCAGCTTTGAAATACTCTGCTGAAAGGGTTAATCCCCCATAGGGACTGAATAAAGCGCCGTCAGCATAGAACCCATAAAGTTGCGACGAAAATACACCGCCGGCAAAGAAAGTATTCTGGTCGCCGTAACCCAGAAATGCCGGGTTCGTGAGCGCCGCCGCCTGAATCGGCATCGTGTGCGCTGACTGCCCCGCGAGCGCAGCATTCAGAGGGCGCTGCGGCAGGTTCGCGAATTCGCGCGTGCGCAGCGCCGAGAGCGCTGGCGTCGCGGCAAGGGTGAGCAAAATTGCGATATGTCGCAGGCGGGTGTTCAAGTTAGTGCTTAATAAAGAAGAAACTCACGCCGAAAAGCGCAAAGTGTCTTTCGGTTGAAAGGTAAATCGCGGGTTCGGCGCTTCGCACCAAAGGCTGATTTTATCAGATTATCGCATATTTTATGCTACTAAAATGGCCCGAACTGCACGAAAATGTAACATGCAGGACATAGACTTCAGCCGTTATTATCGCCGCCCGCGAAACAACTCGGGCCCGGCAGAAAGGCCTGCGTCTCAGAGCGGTGGCCCTGTAGTGAACAAATTATCTCTCTATCTCGCGATCGCTTTCTCTTCGCTCGCTGTCGGCTTCATCGGCGGCACTCAACTGCAAAAGAACAAGATGACGCGCGAAATTGAGGGGAAGATCGTCCCAGAGAGCATAGCGACGGCGAATGTAGCAGCGAATGCGGCCCCCGAGACAGAAAAAGTCTCTGACAACGTGCGCGTCACCCGCTCAGAAGAAAAAATCAGCACAGAAAAACGCGAGACAGACAACGCGGGCAGCTTTCTTATTCTGGCGAAGATTTATCCCGATGAAAAAGAAGCTTCGCTCGCGGGCCTCGGCCTCAAGCGCGACGGGCTCAAGGCCTTTATGGCCCGCAATGGCAAAAAGGTGAAGCTCTATGTGGGCCCGATCGATGGCAAAGCCGACGCTTACGAAGCACTCGCGCGCCTGAAGAAGAACTCTGAGTTCTCTGGCGCTATTCTGTACCGTAAATAACCGAAGCCGCCATTTTTTACCCGCCCGCGCGGGCATTTGGTATACTCAACCCGTGATTCGAGACGCTCAGACCGACGACGCAGTCGAAATTGCCGCGCTGCTCAAGCCTTACGTCGATAAAAAGATTCTTTTACACCGTTCGCTCGAAGAAATTCGCGAAAATGCACCGCAGACGGTCGTTTTTGTCGAAGCGGGCCGCATTTTGGGCAGCTCGAGTCTGGTTTTCTTCTCACCCACGCTCTGCGAGATACGCGCGCTCGTCATCACCGAAGCGGCGCAAGGCCGCGGTATTGGCAAAGATCTCGTGCTCGCTGCAGAGGCGAAGGCGCTGAGACAGCAGAGCGCACGACCAATCAGATTCTTCGCCCTAACCTACACTCCGCAGTTTTTCGAACGCTGCGGTTACGAGCGCACGACAAAAGATAAGTTTCCAGAAAAAATTTATGAGGTCTGCAACTTCTGTCTGCGCAAAGATGACTGCCATGAGATCGCGGTGCAGAAACAAGTTGAATAGAAGTTTGCGAGATTCTCAGTCTCAACAATGGAAAATTTTTTCGCACTCCGTGTTTTTTTTGGCATCGATCGCAGAACATTTCGTTTTTGCCCCGATGTAAAAAATGAAATTCAAAAAATTTTCCTCGTCGCTTTTTTCAGGAAGTAGTTGACACCGTAATGGTTCTGAATACGATGTGACATAATATTGCAGATGAGACATAATTCTATCAGCAAACCGGAGAGCGCCTTAAACGTCTGAACAAGATGGACGCTCTCAAAAAATTAAAACCGCTTCTGCTGATCGCGTTCGCGATCACGCTCGCCATCTTTGCTACGGTGCAGGTATTCCGTTTTTTCAATCGCGCAAATCTTGAAAAAGCTCTCAACGGTCGCGACGGCTTTTCAGTGCTGTTCGTCGTCACTGCCGGCGGCGACGATAAAAAAGTTCAGGTGATTTCTGTCGCGCAGATGTTTCCCGCGACGCAGCGCATGGGTGTCATTTCGTTTTACCCGGCAATTCGCATAAAAGACAGCGAGCCGAGCCTCGAAGAACTTTATCGCAACAAGGGAGTCGGCGCTGTCAGTGATGCGCTGGCTGAATTTCTCGGCGACCGCATACCGGTATACGTTAAGGTGCGCGACAGCGTTCTGGCCCAATTCGTCGATGTCATGGGTGGTCTGGACTACTTTTTGCCCTCTTCTGACCTGCTGAAAGACGAAAACCTGCCAAAAGGCCAGTTCGTGCTCGACGGCAGCCTGGTGCCTCGCCTGCTGAATCCACCTGAAAAGAACGAATATACCCCTGCGTTTAAGCTGTTTCGCTATTATTCACTCTTCTTGAACGCGTGGAACCAGCGCAGCAAGCTCTGGCCTGCTATCAAAGACGAAAAGACATTTGCGCTCGCGGTCAAGAATGTCGAAACAAACGCCGCCGCGTACGACCTCTACTTTCTGGCACAGCACTTTGCGAACCAGAAGTCATGGGTGCCGATTCTTCTCGAAGTGCCAGTGCGCCGCGTCAAAGATGCTTTCTTTGTAGATAAAGAATCTGCGGCCCTCTACTTTCGTAACCTCACGAAGCAGCTGACGCAGAAAGACCACCCTTTCATTAACGAACCGCCGAAAATGGAAGTGAAGAACGGTACGCACGTGCCGAACCTCGCCCGTACCATGCGGGCAGAACTGTCGCGCAAAGGCGTGCAGATTCTTGAATTCACCAACGCCGACCATAACGACTACGACCAGACCATTCTGCTCGGTACCAGCGGTAACGCCTTCTATCTTGAAAGCATCGCGCGCATCATGGGTGTTCAACGCTCTTACGCGGCGGTAAACCGATCGCTCTTTACCGATCTCGTTCTGGTGTTGGGTAAAGACTACTACAAACTCAAGGGTGAGGATATAGTAAGATGAGCATGCCCGTCGCTCATAACACAGCCTCTGACGACCTGTCACAAATTCGGGTGCTGGTAGCGGCGCTCGACGCGAAAAAAGCCGAGAATATCGTGGTTCTCGACCTCAGAGACCAGTCATCGTACCTGAACTATTTCGTCATCGCGACCTCACTTTCGCGTGCGCACCTCAAAACCCTCTTCGACGAGCTGCACAAGACAGCGATCGAGAACGGTATTGAACGCCCGCGCATGCAAAACCCGCAATTCGAGAGCGGCTGGGTGACCTATGACTTTGGCTTCTACGTCGTGCACCTGTTTGACGAAGAGAAGCGCAAGTTTTATGATCTTGAAAGCGTTTGGAAAAACGCAAAACGCATTGATGCGTTCTCAAAAAGTTCTACTGACCTTACCCCCCGAAAGGGAGATTCGCAGAGTGTTCAGAAGCCGAAGAAAGCAGTGGCGAAAAAAACTGCAAAAACTTCAGCAAAACCTGAAAGCTCTGCGAAGAAAAAGACGACAATAAAGAAGAAGACGACTAAGGAGAAAACAATGGCGACAGCAAAAAAGAAACCTGCTAAGAAAGCAGCAAAGAAGCCAGCTAAGAAAGCTGCAAAAAAAACAACAAAGAAGAAATAACTTTGTTTTCTCCCTTTAGGGGGAGATCATTGGTTAAGGGTCTATCACGTCGCGCAAGCGCTCCGTGATAGACCCTTTTTTTTGCGATGCGGTCGCAGCGCAAAAAAGGGGCCTTATGGAAGCGCGCTGAGCGCGCTTCCATAAGGCCCCGACACGCAGCAACCAAGCTCGCTATTGCAGAGTTCTGTTTGTGGGTACCGAAACGCCCGTGTCAATCGTGCCAAATTGCTCTTCGTAACGGCGAATGTTCTCTTGTAATGCCTGCAAAAGGCGCTTGGCGTGCCCCGGCGTCAGAATCATACGCGAAACCAGCTTACCAAAGGGCGCGGGATGTTGCTGAATAAAGA
>JAKQXK010000170.1 GCA_029561505.1 Spirochaetota bacterium
ATGTTCTATAACGACGTCGGGGTCTACAACGAAACGACCGCCGACCCCAACTTTCGTGAAAACCGCTTCGGCCGCCTCGACAACGACCGCGGCTATATTGGCAAAATTATCTTCGGTCGACGCTTCGCAAAAGTTTTTTCGGTGATGAATGTACTGCGCTATCGCGACGGCGAATCGCTCGCAGGTTACCGCCGCGTTACGGGTCTTTCTCAGGGCCCAATTCTCGTGCCTTTCGAAGAGCGCGGTGGCGGTCTTACCGGCGTTGGCCGCTACACCTATTCACTCGCATGGGATCTGCGTCTACGCTATGAGACCGTTTTTTCAGGCAACCCCGCGTGGGCGTTTCTCGATATATACAACCTTGTCAACTCGCGCACCGAGCTCACCGAATATCCGCTCGAAGGCACAGCGTTTCGCGACCCCGTCGAACAGGGTATCGCGCGAACTTTAAGGCTTGGTCTGGGAATGAATTTTTGACAGGTTCCGCAAAAAGAAACCTGTTATTTTTTCTCAGCTCTCAGGCTTCATGCGCAGAAAATACTGAGGATATCGTAGCGAGAAGATTAAGAACGCGACGATCAGCATCGTGATAATACACGAATCGGCATAAAAATGGCGAATGTCTCGCGTCGCATAGGCAATAAGACCGTAAAGGTTGATGAGAGTGATAATGCCGAAAAAAAGCAGAAAGGCGGTTAATCCCCCGTTCTTTTTCATCTCGCTATTTTGCGCGATTAACGGGCGGGTCACCATAAAAAGTTTCACATAATACGCCGCATTGTGGATCATGGCGATGCTGAAAATCACATCAATAAAGCTTGGTTCGCCGGTGTAAAAAAACTGCCTTGGGTCGCGCGGCATCACCTGCGGCGCAATCAGGCTAACGAGTGGAATCACCAGTAGCATGACAGCGCCTGGCAGAAACGCCAGCTTCGAGCGCTGATCGGGCACATATTTTTCATCGCCGGTGGCCTTGTAGAAATAATAGACTCCGGGGCCGATCAGAAAGTTGGCCCCGACAAAGATATAATTCACCCATTGAATTTTAAAGAAGATCGTATTCAGGTTAAACCACGCGTAGAGCTGCGTGATGCCCATCACGAAACACAAAAGAGTCAGATAGCTGACCGACCGCCGCGGGTATTTGAGCGCCAGAGTCGCGAGGGCGAGCACGAAACACAAGAATGCACCGCCGCTGATCAGCGCATTAAACACAACGTTCAAATAGGGATTCGATAAAATATCCATGCCCCAGTCGCCGGTTGCCGCGGCGTCGGTCAACTGAATTTGGGCGAAATCGTCGGCAGCCGGTTAAGGCCTGGCTGTCGATGTTTTCAGGTCTTCCCACGCTTTCATCATCTGGTCTGCCTCAGACTTTGACCCGAGAAAACGCAGCAGATAATTGTATTCAGGCACAAAATGGGGATAACTCGGCGCGAATTCGGCAAAGCGAATCTGCCTCAGGTATGAAAGCTGATCACGAATGCGCTTATCGCGCGCGCTCAGGTGCGCCAGTGCGTAGAGTGCGTGATCGCGCGCGAAGGCGTCGGTTTCGCTCTTTGCGAGGTCGCGAAAGTTCGAGATGCCGAGCGGCGAGTTGCCAGAACGGGTATAATAGACGCCTTTCGCAAAGGTCGCGAGGCTCGCCCCGTAAGCCGTCTTGATAAGTTCAAAATCGGGTGTTTCGCGCGTCAGCCCTGCCTGCATCAAATGCCACGCGGGCAGCTTTTTTGCGGGTGAATTTGCCTGAACCAGTTGCTGCGCGCTTTCCCACCAGGGTTTGCCGCCAAGCAGGTAAACATCAACCTCTGCCTCAGCCAGTTTCTGCGAAAGCACCTCGGGCAGCCCGAGTGCCCGGGCGCGCCGGCCCGTCAGCAGTGCGCGCTGCCAGATTTCCTGGTCGAATTCGCGCGCAAACTGCGGCCTGCCGATAAAATCACGAAACAGCAGAGCCAGCAGTGCCGGGCTCTGATCGGCGATCTGCCTGCGCAAAATTTCATCGAGCAGCGTCGCCTCATGAAAATGCAGAATGGGGTCTTCGCGG
>JAKQXK010000179.1 GCA_029561505.1 Spirochaetota bacterium
TACAACAAAGACGGCAGCGTAGTCCCGGGGGTATCAAAGACACGTTTCACGAAAGGCAAATGGAGTTTTCCCGAACCATTGAGGATTCAAAACTTCTACAACGATGCCAACCTGGTCAACTATTCTCTCTCTGCTGACGAACGCACTCTCATACTGAACCTGCAGCGCAAAGATACCGTGGGCCGCATGGACCTCTACGTCAGTTTTCTGCAGCCCGACGATTCGTGGTCAGAACCGATGAACCTCAGCAATGAAATCAACTCGGCCTTTATGGAGGTCACGCCCTTTCTCGCTTCTGACAACAAGACGCTCTATTTTGCTTCGAATCGCCCGGGTGGCTCGGGCCAGTTCGACATGTACATGTCGCGGCGGCAAGACAACACCTGGACGCATTGGAGCGAACCGATAAACCTCGGCCCCAAGATCAACACCACGGGTAATGACATCAACTACGTGATCGCTCCGACGGGCGACTATGCCATCTTTTCATCTGATACACCGGGCAAGGGCAAAGACCTCTACCGTATCACGCTGCCCGAAGAGCTGCGCCCTGAAAAGTCTGTACTCGTTTATGGCAAGGTAGTGGGCAAAGACGGTAAGGGTGTTGCCTCGCGCGTGGTGTTTGAAAGGCTGAGCGACGGCGCGTTGCTCGCCCGCACCGAAACCAGCGAAGACGGTGAATTCAAAATGAACCTGCCGCTCGGCGAGGTTTATGGCATTCATGCTGAATCGGGTGGTTACCTGCCGCAGAGCGCGAATATCAATCTGCGCGATGGTTTTACCAAAGAATCGCCGATTGAACTCACGATGACGCAGATGAAGCCCGGCGCAAAAATGCCGATCAATAATATCTTCTTTAAGAAGGGCTCGTACCAGCTCTCAAAAGATTCATACGCCGAACTCAATCGCCTGACGAAACTTCTTAAAAACTACAAAAGTATCAAGATTGAAATTGGCGGGCATACCGACAATACCGGCAACGACAAAGCGAACATGGAACTCTCAAAAAACCGTGCGCGGGCAGTGATGGATTACCTGATCGATAAGGGAATGCCCCGCGCCAACATCAAAGCAGTAGGTTATGGCGAATCAAACCCGGTCGCTTCGAATGCGACCGCAGAAGGCAAAAAGAAGAACCGTCGCGTTGAGCTGACGATTCTGTCGATAGATAAGAACTGACACTTTGTCACCCTGCGACCCGTTGCGGGTCTCCGCCCCGGAGCTGGTCGAAGGGTGGCCGTCGGCGCCATACTTCGACGGGCTCAGTGTGACGCTATTTAGACGCTTTTTTCTCGACGAATTTGACGTGCTTGCGGATTTTTGGGTCATATTTCATGACCTCGAGCTTGCCGCCCTGCGCTTTTTTGTTGCGGGTAGTTGTGTAAAAGAACCCCGTACCTGCAGTTGATTCGAGTTTGACGATTTCGCGCATGCGCCAGCTGCCGCGTGCCGAACAGGGCGTAAAGCCTTATCAGGCCCCAAACGCCTCGCCGAGGGCTGTTTTTTTGCAAACGGCCGTTAAGTACACGGGGTATCAAGCCGAAGCTGAATGTGAGAACTTCCCCCCAGTGGAGGTTTTGCCGGAAGCCTCGCGTCAGCGACGCCGAAGGGCATCTTCTCGCCCGTTTACTCCGAAAGAAAAAAATCCAGCGGAGTAAACGGGTTTTTTATTGGGGGTGCGAGGCGGCTCGGAATCCAGATTGATTTCTGTTGGACGGCGTAGCCGGCCAACAGAAATCAATCTCCATGATAAATTCGAACCACGTCAAGCGCGGTATGGCGCTGAAAGTGGATGGCGACCTAGTGGTCATCCAGAGCTTTGAACACCATAAACCGGGCAAGGGTGCGGCGATTGTGCGCGTGCGCATTAAGTCGCTCAGCAAAGGCACAACCGTAGAGCGCACCTGGCGGTCGGGCGAAATGCTCGAAGACGTCGAGCTTGAAAAGCGTAACGTCACTTTCAACTTTGAAGACGGCGATCAGCTGGTCTTCATGGACAGCGAAACCTACGACCAGATTCACGTCGATAAAGCCGATCTTGAAGACATTCTGAAATTCATCAGCGACGGTATGGAGTTTCAGATTCTGCTTTATGATGGTAAGCCCGTGAGCGTCATACCTCCCAACTTCATTGTTGCGAAGGTTGAATATGCTGAAGAGGGGCTCAAAGGTGATACGGCCACGACTGCATATAAAGA
>JAKQXK010000194.1 GCA_029561505.1 Spirochaetota bacterium
GGATTGCCCGTTGTAAAAGTTTCATAGATTCACCTTGCAGGTTGCAAGCAATATTCATGCCAATGTGTGCCGAGCTGCTGGCTCTGCGTCTTGCCATTTGGGTTTACGCCTTGCCTTGAATCAACCGGCTGGCGCACGCGCCGGGGCTCACACTCCGGCGTGAAAGAGGAAGTCCGGTTAGAATCCGGCGCTGACCCGCAACCGTGTTGAGGTGGCTTCGCTAACGCGAAGCAAATTGCGGGGTACAGCCAAAGCGCGCAGCGCTTTGGCTGTACCCCGCGCACTTCTAAGTCGGGAACTCTTGTGCAGATGGCCCGAGGATACGGCCTTCTGCCGAAAAGGTCTGAGTAAATTTATTCATGCTCAGATTGCGGGCTCCGGGACAAAGCGGGGCCGGTCGTCGCGTCTGTAATGCCGTGACTTTCGTGTCGTTTGTTTTGTTCCACTGGGGCAAAAATGATTCACCAACAAATTAGAAGGGCGGCACCCTACGCGCTGCTCTTTCTTGCAGCGATGCACTGTTCAGGCAACGCGGGCATTTCAGAAAGTACACCGACACCGGCGGCAGAAGTGCTGAGCGGCAGATTCGTCGACGCACCCGTGCGCGGCGTTGAGTACCGCACCGCCACGCAGAGCGGCATTACCGATGCCGACGGAGGTTTCAGATACCAGCCGGGCGAACAGGTCACCTTCAGCATCGGCAAAACATTGCTCGGCAAAACCGCGGCATCGGCATTTGTAACGCCCGAAAACCTTTCTGTTGCAGGTACCGGTCTCAGCGACCAAAGCGTTATTAACATGCTGCGCTTTTTGCAGACGGTTGATGCCGACGGCGTAGCCGAGAACGGCATCGAGATCAGGCAATCCGTGCGCGACCTGCTCGCAGGCACCACGATTAACTTCAACCAGTCTGCGGTTTCATTCGACGGCGACGTTGTCGTGAAAGCAGTTGTGCAGGTGTCACGAGGTGCGGTAGTTCCGCTGGTCAGCGAATCGGCAGCGCTTGCAAACTATCTGGGCTACAGATTCTCAGGCAGCTTTTCAGACAACTATGGCGGCAAACATTTTCTCACACCAGGCAGCTGGCAGCTCAAAGACGACTGGACCAACCAGACCGACACGATCACAAAAATAAATGGCCAGTTGGCTTATTTTATCGTGCAGAAATCTGCGGCCGATGCGTTTAACCCGTCTAAATATCAGAAGGTTGCATATATCGCGCACAACGATGGTTCTTTTTACACCTGCACGCTTTCGCCGTTCAACAGCAACGATGCAGCGACGGCCGAGGCAATCGCTGACACGACGACAAAGACCAGCCCGGCGACAGGCGGCTGTTCGGGTTTCGCGTGGACAAAGCTGACTCCGGTTCAGAACCCGCTCATTGGCAAATGGAGCGACCCCTATTCGGGTAAGCACACGATATCGTATTCTAACTGGGTAGTTGACTTTGGCACCCCGGCGACCGACGCCATTGTCAGGTACAACGCTATCGATGGTTATCTGGTGATTCAGAAACCAGCAAACGATGCCTTTAACCCTTCGAAGTTTCAGAAGATCATGATCACTCAAACGGGTGGCTCGTGGTTTACCTGTACGCTGAGCCCGTTCGACTCAGCCACCGCAAATGCGGCCGCGGCAATTGTCGACACAACGACCAAGACGAACCCTGCGGCAAGCGGCTGTAGTGGCTTCTCGTGGACTCAGCTTCTGCCGTGAGGCCAGGCAAATACCGGGGCCATTTATCTTTACGGTCAGTTTCGGCCATGGCACCTGCCTGCAATGAAGCATGTTCTTTCGGTTCGGGTAAATAACACCGCCGGGGTACTGAGCCACGTTACCGGGCTCTTTACCCGGCGCAGCTACAATATCGATTCATTGTGCGTGGGCGCGACGCACGACCCGAAATATTCGGTTATTACCCTCGTGATCGACGAAGACGAGGCGATGGTGCAGCAGATCACGAAGCAGCTGCTGAAACTGATTGACGTCATCGAAATTCAGAATCTCACTGGTGAGGTTTCGGTGAAGCGCGAACTTCTGCTGGCTTCGATCGAGATTAAAAAAGCTGAGCGCGCCGAGATGCTGATGCTGTCGCGGCTTTTTGAAACGACGGTGATCGAGATGTCTGAATCGGTAATCGTTCTGCAGATGGTTGCCGAACCCCGGCGCGTGACGCACTTTCTCGAAGCGATTAAGGCATTCAAAATATTGCATATGGCGCGCACGGGTGTCGTGGCGCTTTCGCTGCCATGATTTATCGTTTTTTCAAGCGACACCTGCGCGTACGCGGCGCAGCACTTTACGCATTGATAGTGTTCGCCTTGGTGCACTGCGGGCCGACCCCCGAAAAGTTCATCGAGAAGTCACAGGCGGCGCTTGCCAGGGAGGACTATGATTCGGCGCTGCTCTACATGAAGAACGCCTACGAACTTTCGTTGCCCAAAGACTTTTTTGTAACGACGCGTGATCTTTCGTTTTCGCACCTGAGAGCGTCGCACGATGGCCAGCGTATTCTGCTCGTCGAGAAAAAGATACCGAAAAAAGCCTATGAAAGCACGCGAATCTATGCCATTGACCGACAAAAAGGTTCGCAGCAGAAGAACACGATGCGCGGCAAAATTCGCGACGTGAACTTCTCACCCGATGGCCTGCAGGCGGTGTTCTTGCAACAGCCGACAGAATCGATCAAAGACTGCAAGCTTTGGTTATGGCAAATATCCGCCGATAAGATGATCGAAGCTGGCGCTTCGCACTGCGTCACCAAGCCTGCCGTCAAGAATGACGGTACAGTCTGGTACATGAAACAAGACCAGATTCATACCTTTGATTCGAAAACCGGCAAAGACTCGCTGTTTAACCGCGGCCAGCGACCAGAAAAATCGGCGCGAAAGTTTCCCGCTTATGCCCATTTTTACGCAGCACCCGACAACAAAGTCTGGATGATTTACGGGGCTGCGGGCAGCTACCGTCTTTACCAGCTTTCTGAAAAAACAAAACTGGTTTCAAAAGAAATTGCCGCAAGCAGGCTGTATCTCGTCGCCGAAAGCCGAATTCCCGGCGTGTTTATCGGCGGCGCCGGCGCGCAGCAATTTGTAACTCTCAACCCAAAAGATTCCCAGATTGGCCGGCGCATGAAGGCGAAAGTCTGGGGCGACGCAGCTTTTGTGAATGACCGGCAATACTATTATATTGAAGATGGTGTGCTGGCTTACCGCGACGGCAATAAAGAGACCGAGCTGCCATTCTGGGCTGAACAACTCGCCGTGGGCGTCAAAGACGAACTGCTTTTCTTGTCTTCAACAGGTTCGGCGATGCGCTATACGCAGAAAATGCCACCAGCCGAATCGCTGAAAATCTACAATAAGGCAGTCGAAATCGACGACAGTAAATCATGACATACCTCGTGTTCGCACTCATCGTGGCAGCCGCCGCAATTTATCTCTACTTTTCAGAACTGCGCGTCGCCGTAACCGCGACTCTGCCCGTCGGCGAGAAGCGCCGGCTCTTGCTAGAGCGCCAGCAAACCATTCGGCTGTCGCTTAAAGATATCGAATATGAAACCAGCGTTGGCAAAATGGACCAGCCTACCGCAACCCGGTTACAGAGTGAATTGCTCTCCGAATGGCAGTCGATCGAAGCCGAAATACCCAACCTTGCCGAAATTCAAGAGACACCGTCTGGCGTGCGCGTGGCCGATAAGTGCAAGAGCTGCGATACACCGGTTGTTTCGCCGGCCGCACGCTTCTGTCACGTTTGCGGGGCGCGCCTGCACCAGTTGCTGCTGGTGTTGTTGCTCGTTTTCTGCCTGGCGCCGAATCGTATCGAGGCGTTCGACATTCTGGTCACCGTACAGAACGGAACTTCGGGTGGTGTCTACAAAACCCCGCTCAGCATTCAACTCTTAAAGCTTGAGCAGGGTATGCAGCCCCTTTCGGCCGCGAACACTGCGAACGGTGTGACCAGATTCACCGGTCTGCCCGAAATGACCGCAGGGCCATATATGGTGTAGACGAGCTATCAGGGTGTCACTTACAGCAAGGTCATTGCGCCCAATATGGCAAGCCCGGCCGCAGTGAACCTTGAAATTTTCGAAAGCACCGATTCGACAGCGAAACTGCGCGCTCGCACCCTCGTCGAAGTGCGCCGCGTAGACAAAGAACTGCTTGCGGGGCTCATGATCGTCTATTTCATCAACAGCGATCGCCGTACATTTCGCGGTGGCGCATCGGGTCTTGAGTTTTATCTGCCGCCCAAAGCAACGGTTGCTGAAGCATCGGTCTCGGTTGGCAGCGGCGCCTCAAACATACAGTGGCTGAAAATTGCCGCCAGCAAAGGTGCCCAGCCTGGACAATATTTCGTTGCTCAAAGCGTGAAGCCGGGTGAACGCATACTGCAAGTCGCTTTTCAAATGCCCTACGATGAAAAGGCAACCGCGTTTGCACTTCGCACTGTTTACCCGCAAGACGCAGGTATTCAGCTGATTGCCGAACCTCAGAACCTGACCGTCAGCGATGGTGCCAAAGAACTTGCACGCATTCAAGACAAAAACCTCGGGCGGGGAGTTATCTCTTTTCCGTCGGTGGCGACGCAGGTAAATCTGCAGCTTAAGGGGGGCGGCATAGCCGAAACTCGGCAAGAAGAATCAGCCGAGGTAGAAGTGAAGTCACCACTTGAGCTTTGGCAGAAACTGCTGTTTCCCGGCGTTGCTGTTCTGCTATTCGGCCTGGTCGCGATGCTGCGCATGCGGCGCGGCGCTAGTCTGGGTTCATGAGGTCGGCGTAGTCGTCGTCGTTCATCGGAAAAGCCTGCTCAAGAAAAATCTGCGATAAGATTTCAAAGCGCTCGGGTATCGGCTCGTTCGCGAGCTCAGCGAACATGCGATAGCGCTGCATCAGAAACTCGACGGTCGGGTCTTCGAGAGAAAAATCAATTTTCAGCGAGTTGAGTTTACGCACCAGCCAGTTGATATTGTAAGTTGTGTAGTCGCCGACAATTTCAAGCGAGACGATCGACGGCTCAAATTTTCTGAGCACCTCGCACGTATAGAGAGCGCGGCGAAACCCGTCAATTTCACCCTCGAGCCCGTCTTGAATGCTGCGGCTCAGGTTTTCGATAATGCCCATTTGCGGTGACAGATAGTCGAGCATGCGCACAAGAAATTGCGGATACTCGTCCATGACCTTCATTAGGTCGATTGGCTGGCCCAGATTCTTGAAATGCTCCATCACCATGCGGGCGTTATCGTTGCGCGGCACCGGATCGTAAAGAGGTACATACAGATATTTCACCTGATAGGCAAACCGGCTTTCTTTCGGAATGTAATATTCTATCGTAACGGGTTCTTTGTAATAGTTGTCCGATTCAACGCTCGCGATCTTCGGTACGGTTTCAATCGCCTTGAGTACCGCGACGTTTTCTGTGACGACACGCGTTCCCCCTGACCGTTTGGTCAGAAGGTTTTTCATCATGCGCCGCGAGACGAGGCCAGACATAGTTCAGAGAATGCGCGCGGTGTTGCCCGTGGTGTAAAGCTCGATCGTACCGCTTTTAGCCGACTTGTCGAGAAGGTTGGCGAGCACTTTCAAAACGTGCTGCGGCGAGCCGCAGGCGACCGAATCTTCGATCACCGCGACATGCACCTTGCGGCCGAGATTGCGGTAAGAAGTCGCGAGCTGAGTTACCGCGCGTTTGGCCTTGTCGGTCGCTGGTTTTTCGCCGGCAAAGACGATCAGCAAAGTGTCTTCAGCGCCTCGCGCTATGGTTGGCGCGGCTTCAGCGGCGAAAAACTCCCGCATGATGCGAATGGCGTTACGCGCCGTTTTTGGTGAGCCGATGCCTTCGGCGTGATTGCCTTCAAAACGCAGGGCGGCGGTCGCGAATACCATGCCGCCCAATAGCTTTTCTTTCAGCGTAAAGATTGCATATGGGTTGCTGTAAAGACCCGTATCAGAATCGATAATCGAATTTTCGTAATAGTGTTCAACCAAGAGCGGGCGTGTGCTTCGCCTCACATAGTCGCTGATGCGTTCGAGCGAATCAGCCCCGGGTGACGCATCGGCGCTCGCAAACCGCAAGACAAAACAACTGACGGGCACCGAATCATCGCCGCCAAAAAAATACCATTCTGTCCGGTCTGCGGCGGGCTGGTACCAGCGGGCAGAGCCATCGCGTTCAAGACTCTGCGGGGGCAGGTGCATGGCACCGCCTCTGACGAGAATCGTGCCCCTGAGTTCGAGCACACCAGACCAGAGCTCCGCGGCGTCTGCCCGGGTTCTGGCACAAAAGCTGACTGAGATCGCCCCCGAGATCGCCTTGAGGTGCGCGAGGGTCTCGCGTATTTTGCTTTCAGCGATAATTCCCGGTCTAAGCTGCCATGCATTCGCAGGCGCCTTGGGTGTGCGCAGAACTGAAGGCGTCGCCGGTACACCGGCTGTTTTCGCGGTACCGGGCTTGCCACGTTTTGGCAGGCGCAGCGGCAAAAAACGACCAGAGCCAGAGGCGACGTAATGATAACCTGCGATCGCGGCGATACCAAGCAGAATATAGAGCGGTATCAGATAGTGCAGGGCCATTTCCCGCCCCATGCGGCCCAGGTATTCAGATAGCAGCATTCGCTCGAGGTTAACGGCGACGATACGAAGGCGGCGGCGCTTACTTTCCCATGAATGTAGCGTGTACCCGGCGAAAGGTGACGCCTGCAGGTCGAAAGCCCGGGTTTCGAGAAAAGCTTTGTATGTCGTTGCCGGCATGCGGCGCGAATCGTACATCGCGCCGAGAAATGCGCTGCGAAGATCGGTGATTTTTAATGCCGCTGCATGCGGGTTTTCTTTGAATACGTTGGGTAGGTTGTCGACCAGCTGCGAGAG
>JAKQXK010000180.1 GCA_029561505.1 Spirochaetota bacterium
GCTTTATATCTCGCGGTTGGGTCGGTGCTGGCGCTCTTTCTGGTTGTCGCGTTCGGTTTCGCGAAGTTATACCAGCGGCCATTCGCCCTGGGTTTCGTGCGCACCGACACTGCCTCAATCTGGAAAGAGAATGTCGTCTCAGGGCTTTACGAGCTCGCTCTGCCGCACCTTTTTCTGTCGGTCGCGGCCGCTGCCTGTCTGCTGATTGCCGCGCGGCTTGCGCGCACCGCGCCAAAACAACCGCTGCGGCAAGTTGTTCTGCGTCTCGCCGCAGCTCTGCTCGTGATCGTGCTCACGGCATATTGGTGGGGCAGCCCCAGTCTCATGGCAAACCCGCTGACCGCCGCGTTTGGCGCGCGGCACCATGAAGCTTTGCGTGCCGACATGGCTCTTGGTGAAGATGATCTCGTGCCCGCGCTCGATTCACCCGAAGGCGGCACTTTTCTGCCTGCAGTCTCTGCACCCCGCCGCGAGCGCCGCAATGTCATTCTCTATTTTCTCGAATCGACTCCCGCGAGCGTGATCGGCAAGCGCGTTCAGGGCAAAGAAGTGACGCCCAACCTGAATCGACTAGCGGCCAATTCGCTCTACTTTGCGCGCCACTACGCAAATTTTCCGCTGAGCATCAACGCGTTCTACAATGCCTTCTGCAGCGCGTACGCGTTACCCGACGGCGCCTGGATCTCTCTGGCGTTACCCGACTTTGCGGTACCATGCCTCTCACAGATTCTTGGCAGCGAAGGTTACCGGTCGATCGCGCTGCACGCAGGTTATCTCGGTTACGCAAAACAGAAACGCTTCATGCAAAAGCGCAATTTCGACGAAATGCATGACGCCGAAACGCTGAAAAAACCACCGTACGAAGAAGGTATGGGCCCTTGGGGGGCCGCCGACGAACGCGCAATGATTCGTCCGCTGCTGGCGTTTGCCAAAGCAAAACCTGATGCTCCTTTTCTCGCTGTGATGTTTGCGTTTGCGCCGCACCACCCTTACAATGCGCCCGATGGTGTGACGCCTCTCATCTCGGCCGATGCCACGCTCAAAAAGTCGCAGGTACGCTATTTTAATTCGCTGAATTTTGCCGACACCGCGTTTGGTGAAATTCTAACAGCGCTCAGCGAGCAGGGTATTGTGCAGAATTCGATTCTCGTCGTGGTCGGCGACCACGGCGAAGCCTTCTACGAACACGCAGGCAACTATAACCATCCGTTTTTTCTTTATGAAGAAAATATTCACGTACCGCTGATGATCAGCGTCGATGGCGCCCGCCCGCAGACAATTGAGCGCGTGACCTCGCACGTCGATATTCTGCCGACGGTGCTTGACCTTTTGAATCTAAAGCACCGGGCGAGCGCGATGCATAACGGAAAATCGATGCTGCGTGCAGGGCCGCAGAGCGTCGCGCACCTGCAGGCCTACTGGCAAGACGAGTTCTCGGGTATCGTCAGTGAACGCCATAAATATATTCGCAAAGGTTCGGGCAACGAAGAGCTGTTTGATCTGCATGAGGATATCTCAGAGTCACGCAACATCGCCGCTGAAAAAACGGCTGTTGCCGGGCTCTACCGCGACTTGACCGCCAAAGCGTTCGCGCAGAAAAAGGCCTATTACAAAAAATACGGCAACTACGAGCTCACGCGCTTCAACCCCGCCAGCCAGGATAAATAAACCGTTACGGTTTGTTTTTGCGTCCCGCGAGCCAGATTGGGCCACCTTTCTTCTTCGAAGGTGACCATTTCACTTGCGCAAATCTTTGTTTCAGCGTTTCTGCAGCCATTGGTTCTGCTGCGGGCTTTGCGCGAGAGAGAAGCTCTTGCCGGTATTCGCTGTACCAACGCGCTTCGTCTGGCGGCAGATATTTGCTGATTTCGAGGTAAGGCAGCTTTGCCGTCAATTGATTGAGCACCGCGCTTTCGAGAGCCGACGGCGGTTCGTTTGGTTTTGCACGCCGCGGCAGCTCACCCGCTTTCATCGCTTCAAGAATCTGTGTGCGTGCCGCTGGCGGCTCTTCTTGCCACGACGTATAAAGCATCACATCGGCGCCGGCCTTGATCGCCGCCACGGGCCTCACGATATGCGAATAGTGTTTGCTGAGCGCGCTCATTTCCATGGCGTCGGTAAAAACAAGGCCGCTGAATTGCAGGTCGCCGCGCAAGGTGCCCGTCAGCCATTTCACCGAGAGCGTAGCAGGCGCGTCTTTATCGACCTGCGGGTAGAGAATATGTGCGGTCATGACTGCCGGCGCCCCCGAACGAATCGCCTGCTCAAACGGAACGAGTTCAAAAGCCCGAAGTTCGGCGAGCGTCTTGTCGATCACGGGCAAAGCCCAGTGGCTGTCGACGTGCGTGTCGCCGTGACCGGGAAAATGTTTTATGACAGGCATCGCTCCACCTTTGGTGTGCGCAAATCTTGCACCCTGTTCAAAGGGCAGGGCACAGTCGACGACAGCCTTGATCGTCGCGCCGAAACTGCGCAGACCAATCACCGGGTTCTGAGGATTGTTATTGATATCAACGATGGGTGCGAAAAATACGTTGATGCCGAGTTGCCCGAGGTCGCGGCTCACGTGATAGCCCGTGGAGCGGCAGAGTTCGCTGTCTCCGGTTGCACCGAGATTCATTGCGGGCGGTGTCTGCAGCACGCCGTCGCGTACGCGCCTGACATAACCGCCTTCTTGATCTGTTGAGATCAAAAACGGGGGAATATTCAGCTCAACTGCCAGTTGCTGCAAATCTGCCGTGAGCTTCTTGATCTGCGCGGCGTCTTCGAGGTTGAAGCCGAAAAAAATGATTCCGCCGGGTTTCAGTGCGCTGATGACCTTGCGGTTCTGCTCATTGATTTCGGTGCCGGGAATCGCAATATGAATCGGTTGGCCGGCGAAGGTTTCATCGTCCATCGTCGCTGCTGCGGCCAGCAGAAGTTTCTGCGTCAACCGCGCGTATTTCAGCGGTAGATAAATAAACTTCCAGACAGCGAATAGGCCGCCCCCGAGCGCCAGCAAGAGCAAAGCCAAACCAATCAGTTTCTTACGTTTTCGCATCGAAGATATCCCCTTTACTCACAAGGCTCACACGTGTTTTGTCTTTTGTCCAGATGCGGGCATGCGCGCGGCGCGCGGCCACAATCAGGGCAATATCGATGAGGCCGACGCCGCGGGAATACGCTTTCAGCTCGCGCGTACGACCGCCTACCGGTACCAAAAAAGTTGCGAATTCCCTGTTTAGCGCGTCCAATTCAATGATGCAGTTGCCTGTTGACAGATTGTTCAAGTTAGATCAAATAGGCTGAAAGTCCATGCGAAACCTGCGCCACAGCTTCATTTTACTCGCATTCGCCTGGGCTCCTGCCTTCGGTGCTGAACCTGCTAACGATCTTGCACGGGTCGGTATCGTAAAATTTATCAATAATACCGGCAGCGAAGATTTCGGTTGGGTTGAACAGAGTCTACCCGACGCCATTGATACCTCTATGAAGGCGCGTTTCGAATACCAGCGCCTTGAAGAAGACAAGGTACAATCTGCA
>JAKQXK010000189.1 GCA_029561505.1 Spirochaetota bacterium
TATCTTTGATGATATTTTTGACGTCTTCAACTGTACAACCGAGTTCGCGTTCAACAATATGCAGATCTTCGTTGCGCTCGATGTAGCGGTTGAACGCCTTGATGCCTTTGACGTCGTGGCCATAACGCTCTTTGAGTTTCAAGAAGTGGCGCTTGATCTCTTTGATACGAAAGACCATGCTCTTGATCTTGTTGACATGCTTCTGCAGTTCTTTCTGCGATACGCCGACCCGAATCACATGCTCGGCCGCGAGGCCCTCGAGTTTTAAGATCTGCGCCCAGACTTCCTGGTGTTTTTTGCTCTTGTGTGTGTAGCGTTTGAGTTTCGCCTTGAGCGACGATATCTGTTTGTCGAAATCGGTTACAGGTTTGATCTCGCGCAAGAATTTTTCACGCAGCTCTTTCTGTTCGTTCGTGCTGATGTAATATGTTTTTGAGGCGCGGGCGATATCGGTGATTCGCAGCGTGCCTTTGTCTATGCGATTATACGCCTTGATGAAGGCGCTGCGTAACAGCGAAGAGCGCAACACTGCGTCTTCGATGATGTTTTCGCCACCTTCTATGCGGCGCGCGAGTTCGACTTCTTTGTCGCCCGAAATGAGCGAGATTTTGCCAATTTCTTTCAGGTAGAGGCGAATCGGGTCGTCAGCGGCACTTGCGCCTGCTGCGCCTGTTGATTTTTTCTTCTTAGCGGCGGCAGGGCGAAACTCGGGCTTTTGCAGCAGCAGCTGCAGCGAGTCAAGGTCGTAACCTCGCGTGAGCATCTGCATCGCGAGGTCTTGAATCGTGAGCGGAACCTTATTTTCGGGTTGTTTAATTTCATAACCCTGCGCCTTAAGTTCGGCAACGAGGGCTTTGGGCACCTTCTGCTCGCCGAGCGAACCAAAGTTGCCGGGAACTACGGCAGAAGAGGTGTCGCCACGGCGACCGACCTGTTTCTTTTCGTACTCCTCAACGATTTCTATGCCATATTGATTGAGAAGAATGAAAACGTCATCGATTTTATCTGAGTTGGTGAGTTTTTCAGGTAAGATGTCATTTATTTCATCGTAGGTGATTTCGCCATTGGCTTTACCAATGTGAATAATCTTTTGAATTTCCGGAAGTTGTTCGAGTTCCACTAATTCCCCTTTCTATGAATGCGCCGCAAGAAACATGCCATATATAGTATCGGGAACCTGTCACGGCCAAGTTTACCCCAATCACCAATAATAGAATATGAGACGGTGCGTAAAGCGTGTGCCAAAAACCTTGCAAACCCAAAGGGGGCGGCAGAATATTGTCGCTTCATTAGCAGGCTCCGGAAATACGTCCGAAAAAGTGAAAAACCTCTTCGTTTGTAATGCGGTTTCCAAGAAACTGCCTTACAAACTACTGCTAAAGCTGCCGAAACGGCCTGCTTTTCACATTTTTGGTTTCGGTCGCCTGCTAACAGGTTCTTTTTTCAGCAACCTGTTAGGCCTTTCTCATGCGCCAGAAGCGCAGCGAATACCAAGCCGCAACCCCGAAACTGAGCGCCGATACCCAAGGCAGGTGCGCGTTGCGACCCAGCGAGAGATCACCCCCGGGTGGGTTATCGGCCGAAAGGGCCACGATGCCAAGAAACAGCGCGACCAGCGGTATCCAGAGTTTCCAGACGGGTTCGCTGGGGCGCTTATTCACCGTTTTTTCGACCATTTCGATCTGAAACTTGCCGCTTGAAACCATTCCGAGCGTCTTTAAGAGCGTCGCCGGCGCCTGCTCGATGAAGTCGAGGTAATCGGGCAGTGCGCGCAGAATGGGTTTCGCCATACGGGCCGGTGAAATGCGGCCGATGAAAATTTCGCTCATCATCGGCAGTGACACGCGGGCGAGGTCCATTTTGGGGTCGAGAATATACCCCACGGCCTCAATCGTCACGATTGCTTTGATCGCAAGCATGATGTCTTTGTTGAAGTAGAGTTTGTAGCGCGCGCCCATGTTCATTGAATTAAGAATCAGCTTACCGAGTGAATAGTTCTTAAAACCTGCGCCTATCCAGCGTTTACCGATTTCTTCGATTTCAGCGCGAAAGCCGGCGATGTCAGAATGCGGTGTCGTTTCGGTGAGGCCCACCATGTATTTCGACGCCGTTTCGTAATCGCGAATAATCAGGTAATAGTAATACAAAAACATCGCATTCATGGTCTTCTGCGTGAACTGGCCGATCATGCCGAGGTCAATCATGCAGAATTTTTCAGTGCCGACAATGAAGATGTTGCCGGGGTGCGGGTCGCCGTGAAAGAAACCGTCTACAAACAACTGTTTAATGACCACCCGGGCACCGAGCGCCGCAACCTTGGGGCCGTTAATGCCTAGTTTCTTGAGCTTCTCGGTGTCGTCAGGTTTCACGCCTTCGATGAACTCGAGCGTCAGAACCTTCTTGGTTGTGTATTCCCAGTAGATTTTCGGTAAAATAACGTCGCTGTCGTCCTTGAAATTTTCGCGAAAGATATCCGCATGTTTGCCCTCTTGCGTGAAGTCGAGCTCTTTCATCGTGTAATCAGAAAACTCTTGAATGAGTTTCTGCGGTTGAAAGTCTTGAATGTACGGAATCTGCTGCAGAATCCAGGCGAGACGCTGCATGATGCGCAGGTCGCTTGTCATGATTGGAATGATTCCGGGGCGCTGTACTTTAACGACTACCTTCTGCCCGTTTCTGAGGTATGCGATGTGCGCCTGCGCGAGCGAAGCTGCACCGACGGGTTTTGGGGCAAATTCTTTAAAGACGTGGCGCAGCGGTACATTGAATTCGCCTTCGACGACCTTCTTGGCCTCTTCGTAGCTGATCGGAGGCACCTTTGTCTGCAGGTTTCTGAGTTCGTAGGTAATACGGCGCGGCAGCAGGTCTTCGCGCAGCGAAAGAATCTGACCGAGTTTAACGTAAGTTGGGCCGAGGCGTTCGATCGTTTGCCTTAAACGAACAGGAAATCTCACGATGCCCGCAGGGCGGCGCAACACAAGGCGCGCGGTGATCGCAAGCATACGGCGCGCAAACGAACGGCGCCTGAGGCCGCGCGGACGGTAAAGCGTCGAAACGATCATATCGAGCGCGAACTGTATCAGTATCGAGGTGACCGAAAGCAACCGTCGTATTTCAGCGTAAGTCTTGAGATTCATGCGGCGACTAGCAGCTTTCTAATTGAGAGCGACCGAGACAAGAAAATTTCTAAAAGACAGTTGTTTACAACGCTGCCGTTTCTTCTTCGCCGGTTGCATGGCGGGCAAACCGGCCCCGCGCTTTGCCATGCACGGGCTCAGCTGTCGGCCACGGCCAGCCGCCGAAATGCGTTCGCTGGTAGTCGGCGAATGCCTGTTCAATCTCTTGCCGAGTGTTCATCACAAAGGGCCCGTATTGCACCACAGGTTCTGCAATCGGTTTACCCTGAAGCATGAGCAGCTTCGCACTCTTACCCGCATTGACAATCGTCACAGGCATTTGTGCGTTTAGCCTCATGCCATGCCCTTTCGTAACGCGCGTGCCGGCGAATTCTGCCTCGTCGCCATCGTAAAAGTAGAGAAAACGGTTCGCCTGCGTTTCAGCCGGGGGCAATTGCCAGGTTCCGTTGGCGCCAATGTCGATGTGCCAGATTGCGACCGCATTCGCAGCGTCAGCTGCCCATGAATCGGGTGGCGGTGCGGCGGGCCTCGCGTTCTGGTAACCCCCCGCAATCACCTCAATGCGCGTCGGCACGCCCTGTGCATCGGCGACGTCGACAACGTGTATCTGCTTCTGCCACAGCATCTTGAAATGCGGCTTCACAAACTTGTTGGCGCGCG
>JAKQXK010000231.1 GCA_029561505.1 Spirochaetota bacterium
CGCCGAGATCGAACACATTGAGAGTATGATCTGTATGCAGAGGTGATGCTGCGTATGATTCGGGCGCGATTGCGGGCAAAACTGAATCGAGAATGTGCCGCAGCTCCAGATCGGCGCGAGTGCATTCACCAATATAACCCGCGGGCATCGCTTCGTTTTCGAGCAGGTCGGCAAACGCCTCGAGTGCCGCTAATTGAGGTTGCGCTATGCGCTCAGCGAGCGGCGGGTAGTCAATTTCAGCAACAGGCACCCGTGCAGGTTAGCCTGAGAATACAGGGCGTAAAGCAGTCAGTGTTTTTCCCTTTTGGTGCGACCGCCCGGCAGGTGGCGCAGAGCAAAGAGCAACAGCGCAGCAACCAGCGCGCGTGCAAGCAGCGCAAACGTTGCCGATGACAAGATGCCGTCGTAATTTGCGGGCAAAAGAAAAAAATCACCATCAAACTTTTCAATGTAGCGGCTTCGGGCCACTGCATATTCGACGAGCGAACTTGTCAGCACCACGACTGCGAGCGCCGCAGCAAACACCCGACTCTGCCGCATCGCGTGGCGCTCTGCGACGAGAAACAACGCCAAAATTGAGGCAAAGTGCACACCGATGACCCAGGGCGAGGCTGTAAGGTACAGCCAGGTACCAGCGAAAAGAAAGATCGTTGCCTCGGTCAATAGATAATAAAGTGCTATCAGCAACGCATGAACCATCGGGCATGCGTCTTGATTGCTCAATGCCCGCGCAAGCCTTTTACAAATCACGCTACATATTCGAATTTGGCTTTTCGCGCCGAGCCAGCCTGTTTCAATAGCTAATGCCGCTTACCGAGGTGATTTTGTATGTCGTTCTGCCGACCGCGGTTATAACGTCGCTCATCACCGCGGGATTAGTCTATTTTCTCGCGCGTAAGCTCTATTACGACGAAATCGAGAAACCCATCGATGACCTGCCCGAACGCATTGCTGCCAAGGTAGAAGAAGCCGGCGAACGGCTTTTGCCAAGGTTTGAAGAAAGGGTGAAAAAGGGTTTTCTTTCGGCGCTCAAAGACTCGCCCAAACTCGGCCCCGAAATGACGGTCGGGGTTATCGAGAGCGCGCTCAAAGGCATGGACCAGATTATGGGCCGGCGCTAGAAAAAGTATGGCGCTGCGGTCTCATAATATTCCTGCTCTGCTCACCCAGGTTGCACGCGACCTTATAGCAGAAAGGCCGGCAGATGAATCGGCGGCATTTGTCGAGCTCGTGGCAACCGAAACCCCATGGGCAGAAATCTTTCGCCACATCGATACCATCAGCGACTTCGCCGTCAGGCATAAGCTACGCAATCTTGAACTCGACTATACCGTTGCGTTTGTGCGCAATGAGATGCAGCAGGTATTGCCACGCAGCGGCAACGATATCTGGGCTCTCGAGCGAACGAGTTATCTGACGGGTCTTTTTTCTGATGCGTTTAATCTTTGGGATGAGTATTGCGCGGCGCTTGACATGCTCGAAGTCGATCTGCGCGAAGAGCTCGAGTCAAGATCGCTCACGCCTCGCCGGGTAAAAAATCGTATGCACGACCTCGAAGTCGTGAGGCTGATTCTGGGCGCAATGAATACGGTGATCTTTGAACGCACGGGCCTCGCCGGTGAAGAAGGCGCCATCAACAAAGTCGAATCGCATTCGGCGCAGCTCGTGCTCTGCGAACGCGTACCGGGAATTCCCCTTTCACTTGCGGTCATCTACCTCATCGCCGGGTCGCGGCTGGGCTTTCCACTTTATGGCGTGAATACTCCGGGGCGCTTTTTGCTCAAATGGCAGCTGGGTGACCTGGAAATATTCGTAGACGTATTTGATAAAGGGTCGCTTGTCACAAGACAGAACCTTGAGATGCTGCTCTCGGCTAACCTCAGCGGTTATTCAACCCGCCTTCTCGACCCGGCCCCGTTTGAAATCATTACGCGGCGCGCGCTCGCCAATCTCGCGGCGCTGGCAATGCGGGGCGAAGACAGCGACCGTGCGCGCAAGCTCGAAGCGCTGTCGCGTGGCCTGTTCGGCTTTTAAGAAATTTTGCTGAAGGCCTAGAGTTTCCCCTCAAAGTATTCGAGCATACCCCCCAAAGTCAGAATATGCCGATAGTCCGATTCGGGGGTCGTGTATCCCGTGTCGGCCGCAATCTGCTTCAGCATACGCAGCAGATCGAGCGAATCGATGCGCAGCTCTTTTTTAAGTGGCCGCGTCGGGTTAACCTTTTCGACATTAATCTCCGGAGCGGTCTTCTTCATTTTTTCTTGTAGGTATTTTTTTAGCTCGTCAGGTGTTCGCATGCTTTAATTCTCCTTTTTTGTGTCAGATGCTCTGCGAACACCTGACAAGGCAAGCTGATGAACCGAGAAAAACGGAAAGC
>JAKQXK010000235.1 GCA_029561505.1 Spirochaetota bacterium
GGCGCAGGAAAAGCTGCAGCAGCAGCCGAAGAAGCACCAGCACCCGTTGAAGGCTTTTTCGTAAAAAAGGTGAAGGGTCCAGCTGATGGAAAAGAGATCACTCTGAAGCTCGGCGGTTATGTTGATGCATACTATGCATACCATACTCGCGGTGATAATGATATTCGCGCTAAGGGGCATCCGAACGGAACCGGGGCAACTGGTACGGCCGGTAATACCGACCTTGGTGCAGGTAGTGCAACTACAGGCCGCATTTTCGAAAGCCCTGGTCAACAGTTCTCTCTCGGTCTGATTCAGACCAAGTTTGAAGCGGGCAACGAAGACTTTCAGATCGTCGCCGACCTGATTCACGGACCCAACGCTGAACTCACGAACTTCAACAACCTGCGCGGTGGCGCTTCATCAACAACTTCAACTGCAATCAAGCAGGCTTATGTTGCGGCTAATATTGCGAAGGGCCTTAAGCTGACCGCAGGTCAGTTTGGTACGCACATCGGTTATGAAGTCGTTGAATCATACCAGAACGCAAACTACATGCTTGGTTACCTGTTCGGCTTTGGCCCATTCTACCACACTGGTGCGAAGCTCGATTACGCCATTATGGACGGAAAAGTCGGTTTCATGGCAGGTGTTGTTAACGGCTGGGATCTTCAGTACGACAACAACAAGAATAAGACAGTAATCGCACAGATATCACTGAAGCCAACTTCAGCCCTGTCTATCTTTCTGAACTATGCTGGTGGTAACGAAACGAACACAACTGCCGCCAATACAACTGCACCAGTTGGCGATGCAAAAGGCATGCGCCACATCGGTGACGTTGTCGTGCAGTACCAAGTCAGCAAGATGATCAAAGTTGGTGCAAACTTCGTCTACGGCGAAGAAAAGGCGAACGAAGCAACTGCGGCCCAGACATGGGGTGGTGCAGCAGGTTACCTGAGCTTAACTCCGATTGACGGCTTTACCCTCAGCTACCGTTTAGATTACTTTGACGATAAGAAGCAAGCACGCGGGCTTCTTGGAGTATCAGGTGGTGTCTCGAATGGTGCAAGCGTCATGGGGCATACTCTGACAGGTACCATCTCTATGTACGGCGGTCACTTCTTGATTCGTCCAGAAGTTAAGTATGACAGCTCAGAGAAGGAAATCTTTGGTTCAGGCACAGAACTGAAAAAAGACAATATTACTGCTCTGATTTCTTTCACAGGCGTTTACTAAGATTTCGTCAGAACCTGCCGGCTTCGCCGGCAGATTCTGCCAAAAAGGGGCCGCAAGGCCCCTTTTTTATTTACCCTCAATCTCGGCCTGATAGCTAAACCGGTGTCTGAAAGCCGCAGGCTACGGTATGTCGTTTCGATTCTCGTGATAGTGGCGTCGCTCATCGGCGGCTTCTCGACCTATCGGCAATACGAAGCGAGCCTGCACGAAAAGCAGCAGCTTCTCTACGCACAGGTGCGCAGTCTGGCCTCGCTGATCGAGGCCGTCGCGCGCTTCGACCGCAGCACTTTCAAACAGCAAGACAGGGCGACGGCGGCCACGCTGAGCCAATTATTCGATGCGTTCGCCGATCGCATCGATTTCGAAACAGCACAGGAAATTCAATTCGTGCGCGAAACCGGCCGTGGCACAGAGATTTTTTTGCGCTATTTCGGGCGAAAGAAAAACCAGAACGTGATAATTCCCCATGAGAATTTTTTGCCCGAACCCGTGCGGCTCGCCTCAGCCGGTAAGTCTGGCACCGGCTTCTTCATCGGTTTGCACGGCGAAGGCATTCTCGCTGCGTATACCTACATCGAACCCCTGAATATCGGCATGGTCGTCGACGTCGATCTCTGGGGTTTGCAGAAACCTTACCTGATTTCGGGTGCGGTCTCGGCACTCTTCGCTGCGCTGTTGCTCATAGTGGCTGCGTGGGCGATCATCAGGCTCACGAACCCGATCATCGAGCGCATCAGAGAAAAAGAGCTGCTGAATGCGACCATCGTCGAGACAGCGCACGACGCGCTGGTAATTCTTGACAGCAAAGGCCACGTTCGTCTCGCGAACCCCGCCTGCAACGCGATGTTTCTGTGGCAGCCGAAAGATTTGCCCGGCCGCCATGTCAGCATCTTGCTGCCACCCGAATCGCGGGCAAACGTTCAGCTAACGCAGTTTATTCGCAGCCGCGAACCCGGTAGTCTCGACTTTAACGAGGTTGAAGGCCGGCGGCAAGATGGCAGCATTTTTCCAGTGAGGATATCAGCCAGCAAGCAAGAATATGGCGCCGGCGAATGGTGCACGCTGACCATACACGATTTGACCCGCGAAAAACAGGCAGAGTTTACGATACGCGATCTGTCGCGCCGTTTGCTCGAGGTTCAAGATCTTGAGCGCGAAGAGATTTCGCGTGATCTGCATGACGGACTCGGTTCAACGCTCGTCGGTATGAAGCTTCAGGTGCAGCAACTTTGTCAGACCTCAGAAGCTAATGCTGATCTCAGGCAGCAGGTGCTGCAGAATTTTAATGAAGTTATTAACCAGACCCGCAATATTTCAAACCTGCTTTCGCCATTCGCGCTACGTCACCTCAACATCGCGCAGGCGCTGACCAAGCTGGTTTCGTTTTATGACGCAAGGGGCGAAGGCCGTCGCAGCCAAAGCTCAAATCAGAAAGGTGCCGCCGTTCCATGGGCTTCAGTGCACGCTGAAATTGATGACGGTGATTTTCCGTTTTCAGAAACTGCCACGATGCAGATTTACCGCATTGCTCAAGAAGCGATTCAGAATGCCGTCAAACATTCGCAGGCACGCAATATCTGGGTAATTTTCAAGAAAACAGAGATGCAAACAACCCTGGTAGTGCGCGACGATGGTCAGGGTTTTGAAACAGCGAAAGCCCCGCAGGGCCAGGGAATGCAGATTCTGCAAGAGCGCGCGGCGATTATACCCGGCAGATTAACGGTGTCGTCACAGCCCGGCAAAGGAACAGAGGTGCGTCTTGCCATCGATTGAAAAAAGAACCGAAAATTATCGCATTATTACGGCTGATGATCACCCGATAATTTTGCAGGGCCTGCGCCGTTTGCTCGAAGAAGACGGTCGCTACACGATAGTTGCCGAATGTGAGAACGGGCAGAAGCTTGTCGATACCGTGAAACAACGTGACGCAGACCTCATCATCTGCGACCTATCGATGCCAAAACTGAACGGCCTCGATGCCATTCGCGAAATACGCAAGCTACGCCCTGAACTAAAGATCCTCATTTTGTCGATGCACAAAGACGCGCAGATATTCGAAAAAGCGATGGCGCTGGGCGTCGACGGTTTTGTACTGAAAGAAGATATTTATGATCAGCTGCAATTTGCCATTCAGACAGTTCTTAAGGGCGGCAAAAGCTATTCGCCGCGCATCACTGAGAATCTCGCGAAAGAGAAGAGCGACAAGGGTGATCTGGCCTCTGAAATTTTAACCCGGCGTGAGCGCGAGATTCTGCGTCTCGCTGCGCTCGGCAAGTCTAACCGCGATATCGGCGATGAACTCGATATCAGTGTCCGCACAGTTGAATCGCACCGCTCGAATCTGATGCGTAAGCTCGACCTGCAGAATGTTCAAGAGCTGGTGGCTTTTGCCGTGAAGCAGGGCATCGTATCGGTTGATGAAATAGAGTCATAGTTATCGGTCTAAACTCAGTAGAAATACGGAGTTTAGACCGCGCTGACCACGAGGCCGTTTCGCCGCAAAAAGTCGTTATTACCCTTAGAAAGAATTACGGGGGATAACATGAAAACAAAAAATATAGCATTCGCACTCGCCATCGCCGCGTCTACTGCGCTCGGGGCGGTTGAAGTTTTAAAGACCGATGAAAAACCGGCAGGCTGTGAGAAATTGGCGCAGATTCAGGTAGGTGACATGTTCAACCGCCACTCTCGCGACGTCGCCTGGCAGGGCGTAATCGATGAAGCGCAGAAAATGGGAGCTCAAAAGGTTTACATCGAGCTGTCTTCGCAAAACCACCAGAAGCTCGGCAGATCGTACGCGGCCACCGGCACGGCGTACAAGTGCGCCAAGTAGCCAACTGATCGGCCAAAACTGCAGGGCAAAAGCCCTGCAGTTTTGGCATTTTCTTGACGAGGTCAGCGATTCGGGTAGTCATACCCATGGAATTTTTCATCGATACGGCCGACGTGGCCGAAATCAAAGCCGCCCACGAGTTGGGCATTCTTGATGGTGTCACTACCAACCCTTCACTCATCGCCAAGACGGGTAAACCTTTCAAGGCAGTCGTCAAAGAAATTTGTTCGATCGTCGACGGGCCGGTTTCAGCTGAAGTTGTTGCAACAGAAAAAGAAGCTATTCTCAAAGAAGGGCGCGAGCTTGCAAAACTTGCCAAGAACGTCGTCGTGAAGGTGCCGCTGATCGCCGAGGGCCTGAAGGCCGTTAAGGTGTTTTCGGCTGAAGGTATTAAAACGAATGTAACCCTGTGCTTTTCAACGAACCAGGCACTGTTGGCGGCAAAGGCTGGCGCAACTTACATATCGCCTTTTGTCGGTCGGCTCGACGACATCAGTCAAGACGGTATGGAACTCATCGAAGAAATCAAAACTGTTTACGAAAACTATGATTTCGCAACGAAGATTCTTGTCGCGAGCATTCGCCACCCGATTCACCTGAAACAGGCCGCGTTGATCGGTGCCCATGTGGCGACGATTCCGTTCAGCGTGTTTGGGCAATTGGTAAAACATCCGCTGACAGACAGCGGTCTTGAGAAGTTTCTCTCTGATGCGAAGAAGTTTAATTGGGATTGATAAATACACCATGATCTGATTTGCGACGCAAATCAGATCATGGTGAAAAATCTTCATGGCCGTGGTACTTTCGGTAACGAATCAAAAAGGTGGCGTCGCGAAGACGACGACTGCTCTGGCTCTCGCGCACTCGTTCGCACGACGGCACCCGCAAAAGAAAGTACTGATCATCGATCTCGACTCGCAGCGCAACGCAACCTCGATTCTGATTGGCACGCATGAAATTCAGCCAGCGGATTCTGTCTATGCGCTTTTTCAGAAAGAAAAACCCAAAAGTTCTGTACTGCATGCGACTGCGCTGCCGAATCTGTTTGTGATTCCGTCTAACTTGCATTTGGTCGAGGTTGAGTCTCAACTGACTGGCGCGCTCGATGGCTTTTTCAGATTGAACGACGCGGTGCAGCCGTTGAAGCATGAATTTGACTATATTATTCTCGACTGCCCGCCTTCGCTTTCGGTGCTTACGATTAATGCGATGGTCGCAGCCGATTTTTTGCTTGTACCACTGCAGATTTCAAAGTTTTCAATCGACGGAATTCAGAACATTCGCGATGCGGTGACCACTGTCAACAAGCGCTATAACGCCCATATCAAGATCGCGGGCGGCTGTCTCACGCTGCACGATGGTCGCACGACGCTCGCACAGGCTATGATTCCCGAAGTCGAGAAGATTCTGCCGATTTTGAAATCCACAATACCGCGGTCGGTCGCCGTCGAAGAGGCGCACCTCTTGCGAAAGGATATTTTTGAATACGCACCCCAGAATAAAGTGGCAGCTGCTTATGAACAGCTCGCTGCCGAGCTCGAGGCAATTTTCGCGGGGGCAGCGGCATGAAAAAGAACCGCAAAGATATCTTCAGAAAAGCGATTGCCGATAACCTCAACCAGAAAGCCGAAGAAGCATCAGAGCTGGGCGATTTTGTCAGTGATATGAAGAAAGCCCGCTCGCCTGATGGGGCTGAGGCCGGTGAACCAGCAGAAGGCGCACCGAACGAAAATGGCGAAGGCAAAAAGGGCTTGCCGGAGCAAAAAGAAGAAAAAAAAACTATGGCAGCTATGGAAAGTCGTTTGAAGAGACTCACCGCGGGGCCGAGCCAACCGGCTGCCTTCGCAGATGAAGAAGAACCGCCGCGCTGGCGCAAGTTCGCCGTGTTCGGGGTGTTGGGTCTTCTCGTGATGAGCCTGCTCTACTGGGCGATTTTTTCGCCGGGCAACCGACCCGCAATCTATCTGGCGAATACCGCGATTGAAGAAAACACGGCACGCAATTTGAACACGGCGAACCTGACGTTTCCCAAAAACAAAACCATCTACCTGTTGTTCTCAAGCGGCGGTCGTCTCGGGCAAGATAAAATTATCACCAGGTTAACAGAAGTCTATTCTGATTCAAGCAACATGATGAAAGAAGAGACAGTCTCTCAGATTGAAGGCAGCGTGAAGGCAAGCTGGCGTTATTTCACGGCTCAGTTTCAGAAAGAGAACTTTGATCATGCGGGTAGGTTTCGTATACACGTGCTTGCGCCGAACGGTGAGGTTGTCGCGACGCAAGAATTTCGCATTCAGTAACGGTGGCTCCCGAGTTGGCTGAGACAAAAACGACAACAGGCTTCTGGCTCAGGTGCTTCGTCGCGGTCGGTGTTCTTGCCGTTTCGGCGCACTGCAACACGACGCAGGCACGCGAAGACGCAAAATTCAGCTACGAGAATCTCTACCAGGACAAATACAAACGCGGCAACGGCGGCATAATTCCGATTACGATTGAGCGGGGCGAGTCGTACAGCGGCAGCATCACTGCAGATCAGCGTTACCTGTATTTTGCATCAAACACTTCGGGCAACTACGATATATTTCTTCGCGATCTTGAAGACGTTTTTTCGATTCCGGTCGTTTCTACGGTCACCAACCAGCGCGAACCCTCGATCAGCCCCAACGGAAAATATCTCGTCTATGTAGACGATGAGCTTGACCCCGACGGCGATATTATTCTGCTCAAGGTAAACCCGAAAAAACTGATTGAACTTTTCAGAGAGCGACGGCAGCCAGACGACGAATGGTTTGCCGCGCGCGCGGTGAACCTGACGAACAGCGAAAAGAATCGTATTCGCGCGCGCGATGCCAACCCGGTGTGGTCGCCCGATGGTAAATTCATAGCATACAGCTCTGATCTGGTCGCCAAAGAAGCAGACGATCTCGGTGCGGGGGCCGGAGCAATTCAGAATATCTGGGTAATGCCGCTTGATAATCCTGAACAGAAACGGCAGGTGACAACCAAAGGTGGGGTGATGCCCGCGTTCTCGCCAGACGGTCTGAAGATCGTCTACATCTCGTACGAAGATGAAAATTCATTCGGCGCAGTCTACGAGCTTGAATTGTCGAGCGGTAAAACGCAGCGCATCACTTCTGGCCAAACACTTGATTTTTACCCGACGTATCTGCCCGACGGCAAGGGTTATGTGCTTACCCGCATTGCCGCAGACACGAACGGCGATGGGCAGGTTGACCGAAAAGACGCCGGTCAGATTATCAAGGTGTATCCCGATGAAGACGCTCCACTCGATGCAGATGATTTTATTCCGCTGACATCACCCAGCGATCACGTGTTTGATTCGCGTGTCAGCGGTTTTGTCGGCGGCAGCGTCGTGCTTGCGCAGCTCAAAGGTGAAGATGTCAATGTGGGCTTTATGCCACTTTCGGGTGCGATTCCCGCTAAACCCGACGTCAGGCAACAGCAACGATACCTCGCAGAAGTTGCCAAGCGCAGCAAGAATAAGGCGCGTACGTGCATGGGTTTGCAGCAGCTGCCTGCAGCTTATGAAAATGCCCCTGACGTCGTGGTATACGATGCATTGAGCAGCATGCGGCGTGCACGTTGCGATACGACAGCTGCTAAAGATCTCGCTGAGTATATCGCAACCGGCCCAAAAGATGAAGCGGCCATCTATCGTCTGTTTAATGATCTGGCGGCGATGAGCCCTGATTATGTTGACCTAAGAGGAGTTCTCAGCCTTGAACCTTTGGCGTCGCGGGCTGAGCCGGCAGACTATTTTGAAGAGGTTCTGCGCAACAAAAAGATCTGGCAATTTTACCGCGATCAGAACGACAACGTCGAATATCTGGCAGTTCTGTCTTTTATTCGCCACGAGCAGACACTCTTCTACCTGAGACAGGGCAAGCTCAAAGAAGCCAGGGAGACCCTGCGAAAAATGATGCGCGAGAACCCGCGCTACCTCGCGCTTGATGAGCTTTTGCTCGAAACCGGCAAGCTCGATTCGTCTACGCTGCCTGCCGCAGAACTTGTCTTTCTGCTCTCAGATGACGCTGATCTGGGCCTGCTAGAGTCGTATGAACTGCCGGCAAAGACGACCGCGCCGGCGGTTCGGCCGCATGTTCGCCGTGCGAGCGAGCGTTTTCTTCAGGCTTTCTTTGACCGGCAATATACGCTTGGTAACGAAGAGGCGCAAGAACAGTTTCTTGAGGGCTTTGCTGAAAAGAAACACAAGATGCTGCATGCGCTCTTTGCGCTCGCGACAGCGCGCGACGATGCCTCGGGTGAGCTTTATGATGATTCAGATGCGGCGGCCAACAGGGTGAAGCAGCTCGTCGCGCCCGGTTCAGTTTATCATTTTTATGCTTCGGGGGTCTTAGCCGAGAATACCGGCGTGCGCTCGGGCATCGATGCCTCGGTCAAAATATACTCCGAGGCGATTTCTGCCTACCGTGATGAAGATCCCCCTGAAAATGTACGCGACATCATCGAAAGAATTTCAACATATTATAAAGACCGGGCCGAGCAACACCGGGCTGCTGGCGAATTTCGCTCTGCAGCGCGCGAATACCAGGCTCTGCTCGACCTTTACCTTTCGGCGCACGCCAATCGCATGACGAAAGAGCTTGCCCGCGGCGAATTGCTCGATTACGCGCTCAATCTCGATCAGATTGCTCTGCGCATCTCACGCGACGACGAAGACCTGCTGCAAGATATTCTCAGGTTCTATGATTCGCGCATCGATACCGCGCGACGCTATCTCGTTACTGAGTTCATTTTCGGCCGGGGATTCTTGCGCGCTCAGCTTGGAATTCAGCTGCACCTCGATGCCGAGCGCGATGGTTTGGGGCGCTCTGAAAAAAAGCAGGTGTTCGAATATTTTCGCAAAGCAGAAGTCGACATGAACTGGTGCTTTTTCACCAATGCGCGCTTCGCCGACGCTTATATTATGCTGGGGTGGATGTACCAGTTCATCGATGAGAAGCGCGAGGTCGTGCTCGAGGCAGGTTCAGGCAAACGAGACAGAGAGGTTTTCGAGTCGCTGTACCGAGCGTATTTTCCCGATTACCTGTTTGAAAAAAATATTCGTCTCTACCAAAAGACGCTTGCTCTCTTCGGTAACAGCGGGTCGCCGCGCATTCGCAACAGCTTTCACCTGAACATTGCCAACAATTATTTCTTGCTCAACAATTACAGTCAGGCAGAAGAGCATTACGCGGCCATACTGGATAAAAAGGGAAATCCTGATTATCAGTTCGAGAACCCCGAACAAGAGATGATGTTTTTCTATCACCTCGGGCGCACGCTCTACTTCACGGGAAAATACGATGCGGCTTCGCGCTACCTGCGGTACGTAGAAAACAACCTAAACTCGCGTTATCCGCTGGCAGGGGTGCCGGCCGAAACGCAGCGCCTAAACCAGGGGCGTCGCGAAACAGCCTACAAAACCTTTGCGCTAAACGCAGAATATTCCCAAAACATTGCCACTGCTATAGCCTACCACCAGACAATTATCGCCGAGCGCGCATCGGTTGTCGCTGAGACCCCGGTATCGATGTCGCACCTTGAGCTGGCCCGCCTGCATCTTGCGCAAGGCGATTTAACCGCTTCGCTGCACGATACGCAAAACGCTGAGGCGGCGCTCGCCAAAGAAGAAGAGATTGCGATTCCAAAATTCAAAATACGTATCAAATGGTTCTGGGTCTACGAACCCTGGACATGGCTCGTCGGGCTTGTCTATAAGCTGCCCTATGACAACGTCTATATAGGTGAAAACCATCTTGCCTTCGAACTGCCGACCGTTAATCGCTACCAGCTGCTCTATTCGATTAGGGCCGAAATTTACCGAAGTAAAGGCCTGTTGCACGAGGCGTCGAATTCGCTGGCAAAACTCGTTGAATACGCCGAAAAAGACAAAACCAAACACGGGGCCGAGACACTCAGCTCTGCCGTCAGCAGGCGCGCCGAACTCGAATTCTCGCTGCGCAGCTGGGGTTCAGCCCAAAAGCTGTATGAAGCTGCGCTCAAACAGGCAGAGAAAAATGGCAACGCGGGCGCTGCGCTGACGTTCAGAAAGAATATTGAGCTCTGCAAGTTGCGGCGCATTGAAACGCGCGAAGAACCCGTGTCAGAAAAAATAAAATCTGTCAGATCATATATCAATGATATTGAAGAATACGAAAAAGAAGTTGCTGACGCGCGCATTAAAGCCGCGCGCAAGATCGTCAAAGAAAAAGATGACCCGAATCATCCCGATTTGACTGAAGCTGAACTGACGAAGATCCGTTCAGCGGTTCATGCTGAGCTACAACCATTGCTTTTTTTCAAAGGCCTTTATGCGGCGCACGATTCAGAAATGGTCGATTTTGCTGAGCGCATCAGCGATCGTACTGAATCGTTTGATCAGTTTCTTGCCCGCAAGCAAGAAACATTCAACAGACACAAGACAGCGCTCAAATACTTTCGCGGTTATTCGCGCGAATCTTTCGAAGATGTACTTCCTGAATTTGAACCCGATCTCAAGAATAATTCACTGCGCATTAAGCTGGCAATGAACCGTGCAAAGATTCTGCAAGACATGTCACTCTTCGACGAGTCTGGTGCAGAATTCAAAGAAATACAAGAACGCAGTCAGGAATTTCGGGCACAGCTTGAATACGCTATCGCGATGTATCGGGCATTTCGTGTTCAAGAAGAAGCGGGCTTCGCCGAAAAAGTAAATTTGGCCCCGTACAGGCAGCTCGTTGCTTATTTCAGGGACAACCCCGGGTTCTTGCGGCCCAATACTGACCTTTTTGATCGCCTTGTGAGTATTCTCGTTGAGCGGGCTTTGCAGCAGAAGAACTTTGCCGAGGCGATGCAGCTTGAAGATGCAAAACGCCAGGCTTTGGCTTTACCGCTTTATTTTGACGATTTGAAGTTTCTCGGCACAAAAGATGATAAGTTTAATGAACTGCTGATTGTCGAGCAGCGGCGCACTATGCTGGCCGCGCAGATCAAATCTGCCCGACTCGCACGTCAGGGTGTACAGGTGCCTGAAAAGCAGCTGGCGGCGCTTGATGCGGATGCCTCAAGATTGCGGGCATTGTTGCTGCAGCGCGACCGGCTCGATTATCGTTACGAAACGTTTTTCGCGTCGGGCTATTCGCAGGCCGAGCTTCAGGGACTCGCTGCTCAGGGGCTTGTCTACGTCATGAAGCCGCGGGAAGACATTGTTTTTCTCTCGGCAAAAGGCGACGCTTCGAAAAAAGGTTCAGCCCTGCGCTTTGAGATGCAGCGTCTCAGCAAAGACGCCGATATAACCGAAGAACTTGAGAAGTTTGCTGAAGCGCAACGCGCGCGCGTGATTGTGCTGGCGGCTCCTGTTCTTAATTCGGTACTGAAGAGCGAAAAACTCTCTGGCTTGTCACTGCAAACGACCATCATTTCAGCCCTTAACTTTCGCCGAAACACCGACCCGGCACGGCGCAACTTGCTGCAAATTAACCGCAACGCTTCGTTCTTCAGTCTCGGCGGCAGCAATGAGGTCGACTATAAGGCCGCCGTTGCGTTTCAGCGGGTGCATACCAGCAGCGAAGCAGAAACGATTTCGATTCATAAGAACATCATCGATTATGAGGCAGAACTTGCACGCAAGACGATCGTGATAGATAATGCGCTGCTGAACCCCGCTGGTTTTTTTGGGCTGAAAGGCAACCCGAATTATGCGATAGCCTCGTTTCAGGCACGCGACAAATTATCGTTGGCTGACGAATTTTTATACGCGACCGCAGCTGATCTTTACTTTTCTGCAATGGGCGTCGGTAAGGTTCTGCACACGCGTACGTCTCGCAAGCAGGCGCAGCCATTAATTGAAGCATTTCTCACGCAAGATCAGTTGAAACCCGCTGCACTCGTTACCGGCAATGTTGAAGCCACAGGAAATTCTGAGCGCGAAGCGGCATCCCTGTTGCAGCGCAAACTCTATCTCAAAAAAATTGGCGATGCACGCGCGCAGCGCGAATATGAAGAAGCGATCAGCTATGCCGAAGACGCGATTTCGCTGCGGCCCGATGACGTCGATTTACGACTGACGGCAGCAGAATTGTTGCTGATTCAGCGTGACTATGCGGCCGCTGCCCGGCACATCGAACAAATTCGCGTGACGAAACAATCACCGCTCAATGAGCGTAGGGCCTATGCGCGCATTCTCATGCGGGCCGGTATGGAAAACGAACTTATCCGTTTTCTGGGGGCCGACGGCGACGCAACGGCGAGCGTGCTAAAAAACGAGACAGAATTTCGCGGGGTCTCGCAACTAACCGCTTTCAACACGGGCAATCTCGAACCACTGACGCGGGTTCTGCCATGGCAACCGCGAAGCACAAGGCCTGGCGAAGATTCGCTGCACTCTATCTCAAAAACACTCAAAGATGTTGAGCTCAGAAACGAAATTTGTCTCGCGGCAACCGAGGCGCTTGAATTCAAACTTGTGATCGATTCATGCCTGAACAACCCCAGGGCCGACTCTGCAGAACAGGCTGATCGCGACAGAATACGGTCTTTTCTTGCTGGCGCCGTGCCTGACACGCGAATCAATGTTCGGCCCGAAGACCTCGACTTCAATCATGCCCTGTCGCTTCTGCAGAGTGGTTACGCGGCAGATGCGGTTTTTTATGCGCGGCGGGTTCTCGTAGCTCAGAAGCTAAACAACTCTGAGCACTTGCTTGCCTATTCACTGCTCAGAGTGCTCGCGCGACGCAAGCTCAACAGTGAAGACAGCGCAGCGGTCGCCAAACTTCTCACGGAATATGGTTCGAAAGCCATGCCGAAAGCAAGCAACCTACAGGTCGCGCGCTTTTACAGAATTTTGAGTCTGCTCGAAAAAGTGCTCGCGGGCAAGGCTGACGCGTTATCAGCATTGACCCCGCTCGGGACGCGTACGAGCGGCGTAGTTTCTTCTGAGAACCTGCTTTATCTGTTGACCGCGAGCGTTGCCGGCAGCCTGCCCGCCGAGTCTCTTATTCAAGATTCTCGGCTCGAAATCGACAGTCGCATCGAAGCCGATATTGCTTTCTTTTTGCGCAATCGTAACACGGTTGCAGGCGAGCTGAACTGCACGAAAGAAAATTGCGACCTGCTGGCCAAAGCGGCAATCGTGAGTAAAGATAATGCAAGTGCGCTGCGTCTGTTGCTGGCCCTGCACGGGGTGAATAGTACTGCAATTTTGCCCGACGGTGCTTACGGTTACAGCGAACTTTTCACTGACGAACTCTACCTTTGGCATCAGTCAGGGGCTGAGGTTCGCATTGAGCGTATCGACGCATTTGACGAAAAGGCAGTCGCAAAAATGAAATCCGGCAGGCGCTATCTGGTGCACCTGCCCCAACGTAACCTGTTTCTCAGGCGAAAAATTAACCCGCCCCGCGAAGCAATTCTGATCGATGCCTCAGTCGGGCCGAAAAAGCCTGCCTCTGAATCGAAGCCGTCGGTACAGATCGCTGCCCCTGAACCAGCTACACTATATTCTGCTCTGCAAGCGCGTTGGGGCGGGCAGAAGAAGGCCGCTGAACGCCTCACGGTGCAGATAAAGCCGCCATTTAACGGGGCGCCCGGTGATCTGCACATCTATACGCAGACTCTATCGCTCGATAGCCTCGAAAAACTTCGCCCCAATGGCTACCATTTGGTCTGCCTAAAGGGTGAATCTTATAACAACTTCGCCATTTTTGCGCTCACGCTGGTTGAGAACATGATAGCGAAAAATCAGACGGTTGAAGCGGCTTATGACTCAGCCCTTAAATCTCAAAAAGGCAAGCAAGCCTCGACAAGGCCTCTGTATTATTTGTACCGGAACTAGAAATGCAACTCGCCCAGAAAACCGAAGATGCTGCGGGCAAGCGCCTCATGCAGAGTAATGGGGAGCGTCTCTTCATCGAAACCACCCCCGAACTGAATAAAGCAGCGCTTTACATTTTAAAAGCAGCGTGCGGGCTCATGCACGCCGAGAGTTGTTTTCTGACACTGCGCACCAGTGAAGGCGTAAAAACCTACCGCATGTCGTCACGCGCATTGACTGCACTTGAAAAGAACATAATGCAGAAGAGTCTCGTGGAGTGCGAGACCATCGCCATAGAATCACGGCAGCAGATCTATAATCAGGCACAGGTCTCGATAGGCGAAGCCGAGACTTCTTATATAGCGTCACCGCTGCTGACCGAAGGTAAAGGAGCCCTGGGAGCATTACTTTGGGTAACCAAGCTCGGTGAAGAAACTTTTAGCGAAGAAGACATGAGTCTCGCTGCAACATTCGCGCGCACCTTTGCGCGAATGCTGTCGAATTGTATGGCGTCGCCTGACAACACGACATTGCTCGTGAAGTTCAGCAGCAATCTCGTCACGATATTTGAGAATCTGTACCTTTACAGAAAGAATATCGAGAATAATTTCTTGCTCTCAGAGATGATCAAAGTGTCGAAAATGATCAACTCGACTCTCGATTTGAACAGTCTGCTCGAATCGATTATGGATTCAGCAAAAATCGTATTGAAGGCTGAGGCTTCTTCACTGATGCTGATTGATCGAAAGACCAATGAGCTTTTTTTCAATATTATTTCAGGCGAGAAAGAGCGCGACCTGAAAGAAATTCGCATTCCCGTGGGCGTGGGTATTGCCGGCATAGTTGCCGAAACGTGTAAGCCTCTCGTCGTTAACGATGCGCAGAACGACGAACGCGTCTATAAACAGGCCGACGAAAAAATCAATTTCGTAACAAAAAACCTGATCGCCACGCCGCTCATGGTGCGCAATCGCATCATCGGTGTAATCGAGGTTATCAATTCGGTTGGGCGCACTGAATTCACAGAAAAAGATCTCGAGCTGTTCAATACGTTTTCTGAGCAGGCTGCACTCGCAATTCATAATCGCGAGCTGATCGATTCTCTAAAAGATATTAACCGCGAGCTTAAGAAGAAAGTGCATGAGCTTTCAAGCCTTCATGAAATCGGCAAAGTGCTGATGTCAACGCTGAACGAAAAAGACCTGTTCGATTCGATAGTTCGGATTATTGCCGATGAAATGCAGGCAGATCGCGTATCGATAATGATTTATGCCGCAGACCACGACGCACTTGAAATCGCATCGCATTATGGTCTAGACCTTTCACCCTTCGAAAGAACATTCGTATCGCTTGATCGTTCGCTTGCCGGCAAGGCTTATGGCGAACGCAAGCTCATTTACACCAATTCACTCGAAAAATCACCGTATGCGCATTACCGCGATGTCGAACGTTACCATACAGGCGGTTGCATTATTCAGCCTCTCATGCACGGTCAGGAGATCTACGGGGTTCTGAATATCTCAGATCGCCAGTCGCCGACGGGCAATGAGTTTAACGATGATGATCTCAGATTAGTGGCAACGATTGCAAGCCAGATTACGCGCAGCATACAGAATTTTCGCCTGCTCAACGAGATGTTGCAGAAGCGTTCGTACGAGAAAGAACTTGAAATCACCTCGAGCATTCAGAAGTCAATTCTGCCCAGCCATTTTCAGAAATCTGCCTGGTTTGACCTCGGTGTGTTGTCAGAACCCGCAAAGCTCATGGGCGGTGATTTTTACGACTATCTGGCCTTCGATGGCGATCAGTTTGTCTTTTCGGTTGCCGACGTAAGCGGCAAAAGTCTGCCCGCAGCGCTGTTTATGGCGGTGACGAGTTCGATCATTCGCACGTACGGTCGCGAAGTGCGTGCACCTGCCGACGTGCTCTATAAAGCGAACGACCTCATTTATCAGGATAGCCAATCTGGTATGTTCGTAACGCTTTTCTACGCACTATTCAACGCACCCGAACACGAATTGCATTTCGCATCGGCGGGTCACAACGAGCAACTCATATTTCGCCATGACACGCGCACGTTTGAAAAACTGGGAACACGGGGCAGACCGCTCGGCGTGGTCGACTCTGTCACGCACGGGGCATTTGGCGAAGGACGGGCTTTTCTGAATGAAGGCGACCTGCTGATTCTCTACACAGATGGTGTTGTCGAGGCGATTAACGAGCGCAAAGAAGAGTTCGGCTTTGACCGGTTTTGCCGGCTCATCAGCGATAATATGCTGTTGTCTTCTGACCAGCTGGTAAAGAAGATATTCAGAGAAGTGAAGAACTTTGCCGGCGCAGAGGCGCAATACGACGACTTCACCCTAATGGTGATCAAGGTGCTCAAATGATGTGCCGCGTGCGCAAAGAATTCGTCGCAGATAAGGCGGCGATACCCCAGGTGCACGATTTTGTGCGCTCAACCCTCGAAGCGAACGGCGTTGCGGGCACCTCGCGCGACGACCTGGTGCTTGCGTGCGACGAAGCAGCAACAAATATTGTCGAGCATGCGTTTGCCGGGCGCCGCAGCATGTCGAAGAGCGATCCGCATTTTATTCTGGCTTTGAACTGCCGCAAGAACCGCGTAACAGCGACATTTTTCGATTCAGGGGCGAAATTCGACCCTCGTGCGGTTGCCGCGCCAGATATTCGCAAGAATCTCGCGGGTGAACGCCGGGGCGGTTACGGCGTTTACCTGATTCGACGGCTCGTCGATAAAATAGTTTACAGCGCACGGCGACGCCTGAACATTACAAGGTTAGTGAAAGAGGTATCAGGCTAGAATGCTCAGAACAAAAGAAGTTGGCAACTATATCGTCGCATACCTCAAGGGCAGGCTTGACGTGCACATCAGCGGCGAGATCGAAAAAGATCTCATGGCGCTGAGCGAAAAAAATCCCGAATCAGATTTTATTCTGAATCTTGAAGGCATCGAATACATGTCGTCGAGCGGTCTGCGAGTGCTGGTGGCACTGATGCGCCACCTGAAAGGCCGTGGCCGTAAAATGAAACTCTGCAACATGAACGTTGCCGTCAAAAAAATCTTCGAAGTGGTCGAACTGATGGATATGTTTGATATCTATCCGTCTGAAGAAGAAGCGCTGAAATAACCGTTATGAAGTTTTTTCTTTCGTCGCTTGCGAATCTTTTCAAGGGCGACAAGATGAGACATAATAATGCGGCCTCTTCGCTCGTGCAGGGCCCCGGTCTGTCGCGTGAGGATTTCATGCGAATCTACGAAAGCATGCCAGAGTCAGCCCGCGCGCAGCTCTTCTCAGGGCTTGACTTTAAGCAAAAATCGCGTTTGCTCGAACTACTCACCCCGGCCGCAAAACAAACGCAGCAGCCCGAAGTTGCTGCTGAGCCTGAATGGCACGCAGAAGATTTTTTACCCGATAAAGACGAGCGCAAAATTGCGCGCCTTCGCCATGTGCGCGAGGTGAAGCAGGTGCGGGAGCTCTTTGCAAAGCTCGCAGAATACCCAGCCCGGTCGCTCGCCGACGTGCTTGAGGCCGAAAGCGCATCGGTCGCTGCGGTGGTTCTGCTACAGCTTTCGCACAAGCAGGCATCTCGCGTACTCAGCCTGTTGTCAGACCTGCGTCGGGGAGAGATCGTGCGGGCCATGGCGGCTGAACGCCAGATCAGCAGTGAGGCTTTGGTGGCGCTGGGTAAAAAAATCAGCGAGCGATTGCAGAACCTGCCGCAGGCAGAAGAGCCCCGCCTTGACGGAGTAAAGCACGTCAATGAAATCTTAAAGCTGCTCGGCGCCGAAGACGCTGATCGCATCACGCGCGAAGTGGGGGTGACCGACGCTGTGCTCGGCAAGACGCTCGAAAGCAGCCGGTTTACGTTCGAAGATCTGACGCAACTTTCTGCCAAAGACTTTCGCCACTTGTTCAGTTCTATGCCCGACGAACATCTGTGGGCGCGCGCGCTCAAGGCAATTGATCAGGGTCAGCGCAAGGCAATGCTCAGTAAGCTGCCCGTTAAGCGCGCCGGCGTTATCGCAGGTGCGATGGCTGAACTTAAGACGACGAGGCTCGACAGCATAGACAAAGCCCGTCGTCAGATTCTCGGGCGCGCACTGCAACTCGCCGCACGTCACGAAATTCGCTTCGCGGGGAACGGTCTGCACTGATTCGCAGGCGCTATCTCATCTCTGGCCGCGTTCAGGGCGTGGGCTATCGTCAATTCGCCGCAGAGACTGCCCGTTCTTTAAGATTGACGGGTTGGGTGCGAAACCTGCCGACAGGTGAGGTTGAAGCCGAAGCTGACGGTGATGAAGCGACGCTGAAACTTTTCGAAGCCCGCTTGCAGCAGGGCCCGCAACTAGCGAGGGTCGACAGGCTTGCCGTACAAGATATGCCAGCAACTGAGACCGCGCAGACAGGCTTTGAGATTCGCCGCTGATGTTGTTTTATAATCTGCTGCTATTTCTGTTGTATCCGCTGTTGTGGCTGGTGTCGCGGTTGCATCGCAGGCTGCGGCAGAATTTCGTTCTGCGCGAGAACCTGCCAGATTTTTCGGCAGCGCGAGACAAGAAGCATATTTGGTTTCATGCTGCGTCTGCCGGCGAATTCGAGCAGGTGCGCGCGCTGGCGATCGAGATGCGAAAGAACAATAAGGATTTCTATTTTTCTTTCAGCTTTTTCTCTGACAGCGCATGGCGCGCGCGCAAGAACGATTCGGTGCCAGATGCATTTTTTGCGCTGCCGTTCGATTTTCCCTGGCGCATGCGCAGTCTTGTCGCAAAAATGAAGCCCGACGCACTTATTATCGGCAAATACGACGCTTGGCCGAACCAGGTAGCGGTCTGCCGCAACGCCGGTGTGCCGGTTTACCTTGTGAGCGCGACGCTGCCAGAAAAATCGCTGCGCCATAAGTTTCCGCTGCGCGTGTTTATGGGCAAGATATACCGGCCGATGCGCAGCATATTTGCCATCAACGCACAGCACGCAGAACGGCTGCGCACAATTTCACCTCTCAACGTTTTCGAATCGGGAGATACGCGCTTTGACGCGATTGCCTTTCGCCTGCAAGAAGGTGCGGTGCATGCTAAGGCAATTAACGCGCTGAAGCGCCGGCTCGGTCGCCGACGTGTGATCGTTGGGGGGTCGACGTATGCGACGTCAGAGAAGATGATTCTCGGATTCTTGCGCGGCCGGCTTGCTTCAGGCAAAAAAGACTTCGCCGCGGTTTTAGCTCCTCATCATATTCATGCGCACCGCATTGAGGCGATTGTTTCATTGTGCACTGCGCATGGGCTGAGCGTAGCCAGATTGAGCGACAACACCAGAGTACCGTTCGATGTTTTTATCATCGACGCACTCGGCGTGTTACCCTACCTTTATGAAATCGCGACAGTGGCTTACGTCGGCGGCGGCTTCGAAGGTTCGGTGCACTCGGTCATTGAGGCGGCGGTCGCCGGATCGCCTATCGTCACGGGCCCGGCCATTTCAAATTCGGCCGAAGCGACCGAACTCAAAGACATGGGGCTTTTGCAGGTGGTTGAACAGCCCGACGGGCAGGCATTCGGCGCCGTTGTGGAAAACCTGTGCAAAACCCGGCCGGCAGTCTCAAAAAAGCTGCGCACCTACTTCAGACAAAGAGTGGGCGTGAGCAGGCAAATTATGCATACTGTGATGGACGACCTGTACAATCAGTAAGAAGGGGAACTATGGCATACGCACCAATTGTAATTGAACAAACGAACAGGGGTGAGCGCCACTACGACATCTATTCGCGCCTGCTCAAAGACCGCATCATTTTTCTGGGCTTTCCGCTCGACGACGCCTATGCGAACGTAATTATCGCACAGCTGCTTTTTCTCGAATCAGAAGATCCAGAGAAAGATATCTATCTTTATATCAACTCGCCAGGCGGTTACGTCTCGGCAGGTCTGGCGATCTATGACACGATTCAGCTGATTCGCCCTGAAGTGCGAACAGTTTGCACTGGCCAGGCTTCAAACATCGCCGCGCTGATTCTCGCTGCAGGCGCCAAAGGCAAACGTTCGGCGCTGCCCCACTCGCGCATTCTGCTGCACCAACCTATGGGCGGTGCCTCAGGCCAGGCATCTGACATCGAAATTCAGGCGCGCGAAGTGTTGCGCATTCGCGATACGCTGAATGGCCTCTACCAGCAGCACACCGGCCAGACGCTCGAGAAAATCGAACAAGAAACTGAGCGCGACCTCTATATGGATGGCGGCGAAGCGGTAAAATGGGGTATCATCGACTACGTGATCTCAGCCCGGCCCGAAAATACCTCGAAAGAAATCGCAAGTTAAACGATAATAAAGAGATAAAATGGCTGAGCGTCGCAGTTATGATTCGGGCAACCATTGCTCATTTTGTGGTAAAGAACAGGCAAAAGTAAACCGCCTGATAGCGGGCCCGGGTGTGCACATCTGCGATGAGTGTGTACAGCTGTGCAATGGCATTCTTGCCGACGACCTCGAAAAACAGGCGGCTCCGGCGACTGTACAGAAGCTGCCCAAACCTGCCGAAATCAAAAAGACGCTTGATGAATACGTTATTGGGCAAGACGCAGCCAAGCGCGCGCTCTCTGTAGCGGTCTATAACCACTACAAACGCCTTCAATACGAGAAAGACGTCGCCACAAAGAGCGGCGGTAAATTCTTGCGCAAGCACGCGACGGGTGAAACTGCAAACGTCGAAATTGATAAATCGAATATTCTGCTGATCGGGCCCACGGGCTCGGGCAAAACCTTTCTGGCCCAAACGCTCGCGCGCATATTACAGGTGCCCTGCGCACTCGTCGACGCCACAGCTTTGACCGAAGCGGGTTATGTCGGCGAAGATGTTGAGAATATTTTGTTGCGCCTTTATCAGAATTCAGACGCCAACGTCGAGAAAGCGCAAACAGGCATTATCTATATCGACGAGATCGATAAGATTGCCCGCAAGTCAGACAACCCTTCGATCACACGTGATGTCTCGGGCGAGGGTGTGCAGCAGGCTCTCTTAAAGATTATCGAAGGCACGGTCGCGAGCGTGCCCCCGGTCGGCGGGCGTAAGCACCCCCACCAGGATTTTATTCAAATGGATACGCGCAATATTCTCTTCATCTGCGGTGGCGCGTTCGAAGGCCTCGACAAGGTTGTTTCGCGCCGCGTCGAAAAATCGACCCTCGGTTTTGACTACCAGGCGCCGAAGCGCAAAGACCAGTCGGGCGAATACCTGCGCCAGGTGACCCCAGACGACCTGATGAAATATGGATTGATCCCTGAATTTATTGGCCGTTTGCCGATCATTCGTTCGCTCGACAATCTTGACGAGGCTTCGATGGTGAAGATTCTCACCGAGCCCCGTAACGCGCTGATCAAGCAGTACAAAAAAATCTTCGAGCTCGAAGGTATTAAACTGACATTTGAAGAAGGCGCAATTCACGCGATAGCGGCAAAAGCGCTGACGCGCGAAACCGGCGCGCGGGGGTTACGCGCAATCGTCGAAGACGCCATGATGGATCTCATGTTTGAGATACCGACGATGATCGGCGTCGACGAAGTTATCATTACCCGCGAAATGATTGAATCGGGCGAAAAGGCCCGCATTATTACCCGCGCCGAAACCGATAAAGAACGCAGCCGCAAGGGCAAAGCCGCCGAGGTTGCTGACGAAAACTACGAGATTCCGCCGGAGAAAATGGCCTAATGGGTCAAGAGACCAAATTGAATTCTGCTGAGGCAATGCGCTACCCGCTGTTGCCGCTGCGCGACATGGTAATTTTTCCCGGAAGCGTGACTTCGATCTTTGTCGGGCGCGAAAAATCGATGGAAGCGACCCGCCGCGCGATGGACGCCGACCGCCGCATTCTGCTCGCAACGCAGCGCAACGCAGAAATCACAATACCTGGTCTCAGCGATCTTTACGAAACAGCGGTTGCCGGCGAAATTCTGCAGCTCTTGAAAATGCCCGACAATACCTATAAGGTCTTGATCGAAGGCCTCACGCGCGTGCGCCTGATCGATGTCGACAGCAGCGATGAAACCTGCCCTTACGGCAGCGCCGTCTTCGCCGAGTCGGGTGAACCCGAGGGTGAGAAAGAACAGCATTTATATGAGAAATCCGTCGTTAAGCTGATAGACGCCTTTGAACGGCTAAATGAACAGCAGACATTTCTTTCAGCCGAAGCGTGGCGCGAGCTCAGGGCAAAGAACCAGCAAGAGCGCCTGATTTTTGCGGTGGCTGAAAGCCTGCGCATACCGTTCGTTGAGCTGCAGGATATTCTAGGTACCGACAGCCTGTGGGAAAGAGCCGAAAAAGTCAAAGCGGCGATGGAAAACCAACTCGAACTGTCGCGACTTGAAGGGCAGATTCACGACAAGGTGCGCGCG
>JAKQXK010000236.1 GCA_029561505.1 Spirochaetota bacterium
GAGACAATTCGGCGTTGAAAACTCTCGTGAAGTTTATTCGTGTAGCAAGCGAACCGCCGTCGCTCTGAATTGGCGCGTTTGCCACCTGAGTACCCCGAATCGTGAGAAATCGCGTTGCAGACGTGCGCAGAGATATGCCGCCTGCCGTTGTACTGGTTGTCGCCTCTATCCATTGAAAATTGGCACTCGCTGTGATATGCGAACCCGCGCCGTTTGTGAGAATAACACCCGGTTCACTGACGAGCGCGACGCCGTTTGCCGTTAAGTTGAGATTTTTGGCTGGGTCAGCAGTGAATATGTAGATGCTGCCGGTTGTGCTGAGGCTGAGGGTTGCAGCAACCGAAACAAAATTGCCGACGATCGGGTTGGTGTACCAGACGGTGCGCTGCGTGTTGCTGCTGCCACACGCGTCGGTTACAGTTACGGCATTGGGTCGCCACGCGCCCGCACCCGTGAAATCGATCAGGTGCGACAGGTAACGTTCGTCGTCGAGCCCACCTGTGACCATCTGCGGTACACCTGCGATCATGCTGCACCGCCAGGCGAATGCGCCCAGAGCGTCGGTTGCAGTTAAGCCTTCGCAGGTTGTGCGGTTTGTCACCGGTACGCGGCGCATTTCGCCCCCGTGCAGGCAGCTGTTGGCAAGTCCCGTTTCGGTGCCGTCGCACAGTGTGCCCGAAGCGTTGAGGGTCGAGGTGCCATCGTTGCGGACAAGTTGCAGCCAGTTGGCAGCGGTTGCATAGACGGGAGCCACAGCGCCGGGCGCAGGCGGGGCGCAGAGCGTTGCCGCGCCGTCGAACTTGTCTTTGATGCGGTTGAGCTCAGACAATAGCGAGCCGCAGCGGGTCTGAGCCAGTGCAAGAGCAAGCATTACCGTAACGTGAAGTTGTTTCAAGATTTTTACCCGCTGCTTGCGTGCCGCGCCCACACGAGGGCGTCAAACAGTTTGTGTTATACCGCGGCAAAATTTGCCCGGCAGTTTTCTTATTCGCGAATTTCTGGCCGGTGCCTGAAAAAAGAAACTGCTAGATCACCGAGCGAATCTCGACGAGCCGCTTTTTCCAGTACGGGTGTTTGAGCTTTTCATAGCGTATCACCGCACCTTCTTTTGGCGCGTGAATGAAACGCTCTTCGTCGATGTAGATGCCGACGTGGCCGGCGATGTTGTTGTCGTTCAGAAAAAATATGACGTCACCCTTCTGCGGGTTGCGCGTGAGTTTGAGGGTCGGGCGCATGTAGATGACCCCATGCGGCATGGTGAAGCCATGCTGATTATAAAGATAGAGCACAAGGCCGCTGCAATCGAAGCCGGTCGGCGAGGCGCCGCCGAATTTGTACGGCAGATTCAGATAACTTTGCGCACCGCGTACCACCGCTTCACGAATCTGCGCTTCATTCGGCAGTCGCGGCGCTGCGGGCGTCATCGTCGCGTGCACGCTCGTCCGCGGTATTACCTCGGCCAAAAGCAGCACCGCTGCAGAGGTGAACGCCAGCCAGAACTTATACTTCGGCCTTTTGAGCTTTGTTTTTATTCGCTGCACGAGACACTATTTGTGCGCTGCACAAGGCGTCAAGCCATATCGACTCAGGGTGACTCTATGCAATCGTAATTTTTGCGGGCATTTCGCGCAAAAATTACGATAATCCAATATATGCTGCGCAGGCTTTTGGGTAATCTCGCTCCCTCGATTGATCGTCTGATTGAGCGAATTCCGCCGCATATTCGCGACATTATACAGAAGGCTTCGTTAGCGTTTGCAGCGCTTTTAGCGCTCGTCGTGATCATTGCCGGCGTCAACAAAGGCCTGCGCGAAGCTCAACCTGCGGGCGTGCGCCTGGTCGAACGCAGCCGCGATCTGTTCTATCTGCAAGAGATGCGCGAAGAGTATGCGAAAAAACGCAAACTCGTTGAAGATGTCGAGGTTGACCCGCTCGAGTTTCCGTCGCGGCAGAAAGCGGCCGACGAGACACAATTTGCACCGATGGGCCGCGACACGATGGGCCATCTTATGGGTGAAAAAGAAGAGATGCTCAAACACGAAGACACTCTGCGCCCGAAAGAGAAATCCCCCGGTTATCTGGGCGACAGTGCGCTGGTGCCCCGCTTAACGCCTGACAAAAAAACCATCGATGATGACGGTGGGCACGGAGGCCCCGGGTTTGCACCCGGCACGAGGCCGTCTGCGGTGCAAACAGGTGAATTACTCTCGCGCGAAAAAATTGGCTCGCAGAAGCCGCCCGCCGAAAAACCGGCAATTGAACCGATGCTGCAGCAAACCCCGCCCTCGCCACGGGTGAATACCGCCCGCCAGCGCGATGTTTTTGATGAGGCGGATGTCTCACGTTCTCAGCCGGCTGCGGCGACGAAGCCCGTCGCGGCGCCACAAAAAAAGTCTAAATTCGAGTATATGGATTAATCCGCAATGCCCATCATAAAAAATTTCGTTGTTGCGGCGCTTTTTTTGGCGCTAACCGGGCAGGTTATTGCCAAAGCAAAAAAATACGACGAACGCGGTAATGTGATCAATGCAGAGTCGGTGGCTAGCCCTGCTGCAGAAGCGAGTGCCCCGGCGCTAAATAGCGCGCCTGCAGCAACACCAGCCGAGAATGCCGAGAGCACGCCAGGCCCAGCGGTTGCCGGTGACGCGCCCAAACAGCGCGAACCAGAATCTGAGGCAGATGAAGAAGCCGAAGCGCAGCGAAAGAAAAAGAACCCGCTCACAAAGGTTTATCTGGAGAACGCCGAACTCTACCATCGCTCGAACAGGGTCGACAAAAGCCTCGAGAATCTGAGAAAATCTCAAGAGGCGGGTGAAGACAGCTTCAGCCGTGAAGCGAAACTGAAGAGCCTGCTGATGCGGGCGCGCCGGGGTGAGGTGGGGCTCGAGACTGAAGCCGAAGCATTCGATGATGCTCTGAAATTGGCCGCGTTGCTCGCGATCGCCGATGGTTACCAGATGTGCGCGCGCGAGCAGACGAAAAAGAATGACTGTCTGCGCGACGCAGAACGCATTTTCGCCTATGTCGGCGAACTGCAACCGGGGTCGCGTGAAGGCCGCCTCGCGCGCCTTAGGCTGGGCCTGCTGCTGATCGAAACCGGACGCCACGAAGCCGC
>JAKQXK010000243.1 GCA_029561505.1 Spirochaetota bacterium
GAGACAAGGTTCTCGATTACCTCTTTAAGAAAGGGTTTCTTTTTCGCAAAGAATCGTACGACGTACGCGGCACAACCGGCCATTATTGGTATCGTTTCGAGCGCCGCGACGGCAACCGCATCAAGGCTGTTTATGTGCGTCTGCACGTGACAAGCCAGGGGGCGCTGTGGGGCTCAGTCAAGCCACCTGCGCGCATCGCGGTTTACGTCGACAACCTCGCGACTGCAGACGAACTCACCGCCTGGCAGACTCTCGGCGTGCCCATGACCTTCGGGCTTAAGCCCGCAGATGGCGCCAAAGAACTTGCTTCGCAGATCGAAGAATATAAACAAGAAGCATGGCTGTCGCTTGATCTCAGGCAAGGTGCTTTTTCTGAACCCGACCAGAGCGCGTCGATTAAAGACGTGCTCGAACAAGACATGATAGGGCCGCACATCAAGAATTCGCTCGAACAAACGGGCGATGTCTGGGGCTTTGTGATTCGCGACCTCAATAACCTGACAACGACGGTGGCTTCGGCGCGCGCGATTTTTGCGGCGATGAAAGCCGAAGAGAAGCGTTTCGTGCTTCTGCCGGCACGGTACAACAAGGCGCTGAACACGACTGCCAACGTCATGGACATGACCAATAAACGCGTGACCTATGATATGACCGCGATGTGCGCCAAGTCACCGACGAAAATCTGGCCACATCTGCGCGCCAATTCGGGCAAGGGCGATCTGATCGTGCGGTTTCCCGCCAATGCCAAACGCTGCGCGCACACGCTGAGCAAAACGCTGAAGCGCGACGGCAAATGGGATTTCAAACCCCTCAGCGTTATTTTCGGTTATAAAGAGACGACTCCCGCACGGGGCGAGTGATCGCTTATCGTATCCTGATTGCGGCAGCAATCAGGATACACTAAAATTCATTTATTTTCAACGCGCACAGAAAACTGACCGTTCTGTAGTGCAACCCGCGTACCGGGTTTCATGCCTTCGTTATAGACCACGACACCGGCGAAAGTGCCATCGATGCGCACTACCTTACCATTTACCAAAACAGGATTCAGACGCACCATAAAAGACGTATCGCGGTATTTTTCTTCGCGCATTACCCCGTCACCTGTGTCCAGGCGCTCTTGGCGGGTCTTGCCCACCCATGTGGGTGCGTGCTTCACGTAGCGCACCCGAACCTTCTTGCGGCGCCGGCGGTGGCCATGCATCGCGCGTGCGCACACATCGCTCATGCCGCTGTTACACTCTTTAAAACGTTCGTATGACCGGTCGTCGGGGTCTTCTTCTGTCTCGTTCGATTCAAGCTCTTCTTTCTTGGTGTAGCGCATGAACTCGTCGCGCGCGAGGGTGACGTGCGGGGCCACGCTGTAGATGCCTTGCGCATTCACGATAACCGCCGAGACCGCAGAAAAATCAGAATTGAGATCTACTGGGGTTTCAAGCGAGCTGGCAGCAATTTCAGCCGTGATGGCCATTTGCCCGCGCGCCGCCTGGTCTTTCACGCCAATCACAAGCTGCAGCTTGCCGTTACGTTTTACGAGCGCTGCCTGAGCGCCCGTCAGCGTGAAGTTCTTGCCGCCAATCTGGTAAGAAATTGCACCTTCACCTGCAAAGGCTGGCAGCACGAGAAGTAGAAATGTGGCGACGCGTGAAAACATAACTTACCATATGAAAATGGCTCGGCCGGCGTCTGCTGTGCCAATTTAACGGTGAACAGTTGTTCTGTTTTACCAGGCGGTATTCGTCGCCGCGGGTGAAAGGGCTGCCGGGGCCGAAGCGGTGCTCGCGGTATAGTTTTTCCATGCAGATTTACCGGCATTACGAACGGCCCCAAGATCTGCCGCTGCCCGGCTAATGCCGCCGCCTGAATTGCTACAAAGGTAGGCCGTGTTCTCGGCTGTCGTGCTGTCGGCCGCAATGCACGCGCCCGTCAGCTGAATCGTTCTGTCATTCAGGCCGAAGATCGGTCGCTCTGCCATCGGCCAGAAAGACTG
>JAKQXK010000256.1 GCA_029561505.1 Spirochaetota bacterium
AGCAGCATTGCGATCTCTCCGATCGTGAGCCCATGGCGTACCGCAAGTGGGTAAGCGCCGACGAATGACTCGCAGCCTTTGTGCACGATGCCACCTTCGACGACCACGCCGCCGAGCGGGTTCGGCCGGTCGCAGACGATAACTTCGATGCCGCGGGCAGCGCAGGCTTCGATGCAGAACGCCATCGTGTAAGCATAGGTATAATATCGGCAGCCGATATCTTGTATGTCGACGACGAGTGCGTCGAGGCCCTCGAGGTCGCTCGCGCGGGGTTTTAGCTCTTCTTTGGTTTGGCCATAGAGGCTGACGGCTTTGAGGCCCGTGAAGCCGTCGGTTTCGTGCGCAACGGTAATCTGGTCTTGTTCGGTACCGAACATACCGTGTTCGGGGGCAAATATCTTTTCGGGTTTAAAGCCCTTTGCGAGCAGCGCTTCAAAGAGATAACGGCCGTCTGCTGCGACCGAACTCTGGTTCACGAGCAGTGCGAAACGTTTGCCGTTGAGGTATTTGCCCGGGTCATCCAGCAGGCGGTCGATGCCGAAGGTCGTGCGCATTTCAGACGATTTGCATTCCGATCGCATCAGCGCGGCAACAATAATCAAAAAAAAGTGCCTGAAATCGCTCGCTCGAAGTCGATGCGACGCAGGGCTATTTTGTCTGCGACGACCCTGCGTTCAGCATGACGCTGCAAGAGAACAATTCGCTGCTCGTGGGCAAAAAGCTCTATCGCATCAAATCAATAAAGAAGAAGTGAGGCTCAGCGTCCCATGCGGGCGTCGAGCTCTTTGGCTTTCTTCAGCATGATCTTGCGCAGCACGAAGCCTACTATAAAGAGAATACCGCCCACGATCACCGGCCACCACGGCGCGGTTGCGCGCTGAAAGAAGTCGTTGATCACTGCAGTTCTAATGGGGTCAGCCGGGTCATAGAGTACTTCGACTTCTTGCCCTTTGGTATATTTCTGAAAGCTGTGGTTCCAGAAGAGTTTGTCTTCAAATTGTACTTTCTTGCCTTTGCTGTCTTTGAACTCAACCATCGCTTTGCGGTAGGGTTCGATCACCGCGAGGTCATAAACTTTGCCCTTCGTTTTGACGCCGACCTGGTCGAGCTTCTTCTCAATCGTCAGGTTATAGAGACCGTAGCCGATAACCACCAGACCGAGCAGGTAGAGTACGAAGCCCACATACGAGGCATTTCTGAATCCGTTCATACGTGTAGCTTGAACGGGCCTCAGGCCCCCGGTCAAGCCGAATCTTTCAAAATACGATTGCAGCCCTGAAATGGGCACCCGACCCGTAACCGATGAAGATCCTCACCGGCGGCGCAACTCTTGGCATCACCCTGATATTTTGCAGCACGTTCTTTTTGCAGGCAACGCAAGAAACCATTATACAGAGCGAGGCGCGGCATTTCGGCGAGCGGGCGATTGCGAAGGGCTACCAGTGCCGCACCGAAATTCACCAAACGACGGGCAAGGCGTTTGAGGTGCAGGTTGCCATGGATAAGAATATTCTCTATCACATCGCAGTTGTCACCGGCCGCGGCGAAAAATCGGCCCACGTCAAAACCGCGGTTCTCGTAAATGAAGAAAGAATGAACATTAACATTCAGGTGCAGAACACGATCTTTGGTTCTGAGGTGAAGCTGCATCCACTCGTCTCAGGGAAGAAGACCCTCAAGTTTGAGCTTGATCAAAAATCAAGCTATTCGGTTGTTGTGTGCGCGAATTATGCGTCGCTTTTTCACACAGGCGAGAAAGACA
>JAKQXK010000261.1 GCA_029561505.1 Spirochaetota bacterium
CGTGCCGGTAAACGCAGGCTATAAGAAGCTGCTCATCGTCAATGGCTTTGACAGGCTCGACAACCGCGTGAATTTTGTGACGAACTATGACAAGCGCGCTGTCGGGCCGCAGGTTGAACGCGGCAATACTTTCAGTTTCACGGCGGTTTACACACAGGCTGTCGTCGACAGCAATCGCCCGTGGTCGGTCAATAGCTGCGACAACAACGCGGTCGTGTCTGGTGATGTGTTGCTCGCGGACTACGATGCGGTCGTCTGGTACGTGGGCCGTGAAAGCTGGTCTGATGAAACCTTTGGCCACGCCGAACAATTACTCGTAACACAATATCTGGCTTCGGGTGGCAGGCTGATCGCGACTGGCTCAGAAATCGGATGGGATCTCGCCTCGCAAACGATAGGCAACACGCATAGCAACGACCTCACGTTTCTTGAAAGTTCGCTGCACAGCCGCTATGCAGGCGACGACGCAGGCACATCGACGCTGCTTGCGGGCACAGGCGCCCTGGCAGGGGTCGCGGGGTTCAATCTCGATAGCGGGCTCACGGGTGGCTACCAGAATCTGTTTCCCGACTATTACAGCGCAGTCAACGGCTCAACCTGCGTGCAGCTCTACAATACGGCCTCACGCTGTGCGATATTGCATTTTTCCGGTGCGTACCGCGTTTTTTCGCTGGGCTTTCCTCTTGAAATTGTCGTCGGAGCAGCAAACCGCGCGAGCCTCATGGAAAAGATGCTGGTGAACTTTGAATAGCGTGCAGAAGCGTAATGGCCTGATGGTCGTGCTTGCAGCCACAGCCATAGCAGGGGTGATTTTTCTCTCAACCAGGCATGAAGACGCCCTGAAAAAGCCGGCGGCACGCAGATTCGAAAGTTACCGCGCCGATTTTCGCAAGGCAGACGGCTCGTTACCGAACGATACAGAACTGATGAACCAGCTTGTGGCTAAGGGCATACCCATTTTACCACAACCCGACTGCGCGAAAGAACCGTTGGCCTGCACAGACCCTAAAAAACCAAACAGAACGGAAATTCGTATCACTTTTGCGACCGGCGTTTTTTCGGCCAACGAAAGAATCGCCATTTCAGAAAAATTGTCGGCAATTCTGGTAAGAGGCGACAAGGCACCGCTGGCGACGAATTCGGGTATTCGGCTCGAACGGGCAGAAGTGACGCCGGCCAAAAGCCTACAGCTTTTCTTCGATGAGGCATTCTCACAAATTGCCAGCGACGAAGGGGCGCTGACCGAATTTTCTGAAAGCCTCGTCGAGCTGGGCAACACAGGTATAAAGAAGACTGAGATCTACATCGCCGGCAAGAGGCTCGGCGAATACCTGCGCGAACTCGATCTGAGGCGCGACCAAGAGGCGTTGAAAGCGCAACCGCCGACCGGCAGCACACGCTGATCGGCACCACCGAAATATTGCAACCAGCGCGGCAGCGAGCCGAATGAATACTGTGTCTCAAATCTTGATCGTCGCAGTGTCGTCTCTTCGGGTTTGCGTCAGCCTTGAATCGTCGGTCGTACAATCACCGTAAGGGCCAATCGCTGCGCGCGCTGGTGTTGCTCGTGTTGTTAGCCGGGCAAGCCGCAGATGCCGCGGTCAAAAAGAAAAAAACGAAATCCACACCAAAAAACACCTCGGCAGCCGGGATTTTTTTTAGCGAAGGCGTGAAGCGACTCAAGGGTCTCGACACCTGTTTCGTCACAAATGCTTCAGGTCTCGGGCGCTTTTTTCTCTATGAGGCGATGGAAGACAACGACACGCATGTGCGCTCACGGCTCGCAGAGCACGATATCAAGATCGCACACCTCTTCACCCCCGAGCACGGCCTCACGGCACAAGAAGAAGACCATGGCAATACCAGAACCAAAGCAGCAGCACCAGAAACGATATACCTGACCACAGTCGAAAAACTTCAGGAAAAACTAAAAGACTGCGAAGCGATTGTGTTCGATTTGCCCGATTCGGGGGTGCGGCCGTACACCTACCGCACCGTACTCAACCGCATCATGCGCGCGATACACCACGCCGAAAAAGACCAGCTGCTCTATCTGATCGATGTGCCCAACCCGGCATCTCACCTTGGCCCGCAGGGGCCGGTCGCGCAAAAGTCGAACTTCTCATACGTGGGCGAAGAAGAAATACCGTTTATGCCGGGCTTCACCCACGCCGAGCTCGCGCGCAAATATATCGCCGATCGCAAGCTCAAGATCAAAATTCACATACAGAAGATGGCAAGGTATAATCCGAAAGAGGCGCATTCGCTGCGTGGTCTGGCTTTTTACCCGCCATCGCCCAACTTACCGACATTACGCGCCAACCAGTGCTACTGGATCTCGGTCTATTTTGAAGCCACTTCAATCGAAGAAGGCCGCATCACCAAAGACCCGTTCTGCCAGATCGGTCACGCCGATTTTGAGAACCGCGCGCTGCCCAAAATGGGCGACGTGAAGTTTTTTCCGTATCCGTTTTACGCTGCCTCGGGCAAACACAAAGGAAAGCTCATCGCAGGTTACAAGCTCGAGTTCAGTGAAACCAGGGTCAACCCGACACGCGCCGCGTATGAGTTTTTCTTGTGGCATGTTAAGAACGGCAAGAACGGTTTTATGAAAAAATGGCTCAGCGAAAAACAGGGGCTTGATGCGCAAACCGGCACAACGAGCTACCGCGCGGCGCTGATCAAGGGCCTCAGCTTTGAGGCATGGCTTGCCAAAGAGAAACCCCGCATCACCGACTTCACTAAGGCTATGCAAAAATACAGGCTATACAAATGAAAATTCTGAACGACATCGCAATTCTTGGCGGCGGCCAGCTCGCGCGTATGACCATCGAAGCTGCCATGCGCCTTGGCGTTCGCTGCCATGTTCTCGACAAAAATGCAGAGGCCCCCGCTGCAACTTTCACGCAGCGCTTCACAACGGGCGACCCGCAGAACTTCGAAACAGTCATGAGCTTTGCCGGCGCGGTGCCCGCAGTGACGATCGATTCAGAACACGTCAGCGCCGCAGCGCTTGAGGCGCTTCAGACTTCAGGCAAGTTTGTCGCACCTCAGGGCAAAGTTCTTGAGATTATCCAGAACAAATGCCGCCAGAAAGAGTTTCTTGAGCGGGGGGGATTTCCCACGGCGAAGTTTCAGGTCGCGAAAGACA
>JAKQXK010000272.1 GCA_029561505.1 Spirochaetota bacterium
GGATGCGGCACAACACCCACGGCCAACGCATTCATCAACCGGGTCGGCTCGGTTGCTATCAACAGCCCAGCGCCCGCGCTCGCGGGAAGCCAGAATTGCGACTCGCTCGGCACAACCACGCCTTACTGTGTTGCCAGCGGCGCAGCCTCGACGTTGCGCAGTTTTTACGGAGGCACTGGATATACAACCGGCGACATATGCCCGATTGTCGGCGCAGGTGGCGCGGGCGGCACTTGCACCGTCACTGCGGTCGCAGGAGCGCTGACCGGATGTTCAGCAATTGGTGGCGGCTCAAACTATGCTGATGAGCGTATCGTAAAAATCGGCGGCAGAGCAGAGGCCGCTGTTACAGTGAGTGGCGGTATCGTTACGGGAGTCAGCGTGACAAACTCGGGTTGCGGATATGCCGGAGTGCCGGCAGTGCAGGTAGTCGGCTGCACCGTCGCGCCGGTGCTAACGGCGACAGTAATCGCCGGTCGCGTAACGGCGATCACCGGTTTTCCATCGGGCACCGGTTGCCCGGTCGGCGCAAAGGTCGTCATCGGTGAAAATCCGTTTGTTAACTTCGCAGACGGCGCGAGCGCCATCGTTGATACCATTACCGGTGGGCGTCTCACCTTTGTTAGCACTTCAGAAGCTTCTGTCAACGCGGCGCAGCTCATTCAGCTGATCGACCGTGATGCTACAGGTATCACCAGCGGCACGCGCGGCTTCTCGATTACCTACAATGGTACAACGCCGAATATTTCTGCGCGCGAAGCGATGGTGCGCCTGCTGCACCATGGCGTGACCATACCTGCGGCGAGCAGCAAAGGCTATTTCAGTGAAAATTTTGGTTCGGGCAGCGTCGTCGACATCGCGTCAGATGGCCTCACCGACAACCTCAAGTCGGGGGTCGCACTGGGTGGCGCAGGCATTTGGACAAACGCGTACGCGGTGAACCTGCCCGGTCTTGGCCCGCAGCACATCGCCGGTTCAATTTTGAATAACCTCAGCGGCGTGGCACCGACGCAGACTCTGATCAACATGGTGAACACCAACACGATCGATTTGACTGACACCTTGCTGCTGCTCGGTTGCGGCGACAGATCGACTTACAGCAACATTGCGGCCTCGCCATTTTCATGGCAGCAGATCTGCGCACAGATCGGCCCTGGACTCTGGTAAAAAGATCAGCCTGCCACACGGCCATGCGCGCGCTTTCTTAGGTAATACCTGCGAATCGCTTGACATTTCAGATGTAATACATCTTGTATGACATATGCTGACGGTGAGACTGCCTGAGAAGCTCGAGCGTGACCTGAAAAATCAGGCGCGCACAGAGAAAACCGCAAAATCAGAAATCGTGAAGCGGGCAATTCAGGAATATCTTCTGAACCATCGCACAGATAAGACGCCTTATGAGCTCGGGGCCGAACTTTTTGGTAGTGGGCGCAGCGGTAGAAACGATCTTTCGCGCAACTACAAGCAAATGCTGACCGAGTCTTTGAATGATAAGCACACTCATTGATGCAGGGCCGCTGATCGCTCTGTTCGATAAAGATGACGCTTTTCATGAGCGTATGGTTGAATGCGTCAGAACATATTCCGGTATATTCGTGAGCACCTGGCCTGTGATAACTGAAGCCATGCACATACTCAGAAGGTATCACCTTAACCAGCGTTCGCTTTTGCAGTGGATCGAGGCTGGTGGCATAAGAATAATAGAAATCACACGTGACGATCTCGCAGAGATGATAAAGATCTTTGAAAAGTATAGTGATGTACCGATGGATTTTGCTGATTGCTCAATTGTGCATCTTGCCGCGACCAACGAAATCGAGCATGTGCTAACGATTGATTCGGATTTTATCATTTATCGACTGCGTGGCAAAAAGCAGTTTCGCTTTTTGCGATATTGAATGCAATGCAGCTATTGTATTCATACCTCATTTTTCTCGCAATGCTGCTGTTTGCGCATTGCATTTTTCACATTCTTTTTCTGACCACCGCCGCGCCGCCAATGGCCTGGCTGATTGCGCTACGCTATACTCTGGCAACGGCTGCGCCCGCGCTTTTTTCGCCGGGTCTGGTTTATCTTCTGTCGCCACGCGGCGGCCGGCTGAGAAAAATTGCGCTCTGGTCAGGCGGATTCATTACCTATTACTGCCTGACCGTGATTCTCGGCGATCTCGCCTATTACAGGCAGGCGGGCAAACATTCGACGGTCGAGCTTCTGATATTTTACCAGAACATCGTCGACGTCTCGCTTATGGCGCTCAAAGATTACACGTATATTCCGCTTGTGTATGTTGGCTCAGGCGTGCTGTTCTATTTCGGCTGGCGCAAGCTTGTACGCCGTGAAAGTGTGGCGGCGCCATCGCCGGCGCGAACTGGCAGGCATGTGCGCCAGGCAATAACGCTCTCGGCCTTTGTCTTGCTGTCACTGATTTTTGCGCGCGGCGGGCTGCAGGGCAGGCCGCTGAGGCCTGCAGACGCATTTGTGCATCTGACGCAGGCACACGGTGACTTTGCGCTGAACGGCGTCTATACATCATTTTATGCGATGTTTCACCGCAGCAGCTTTCCCGTGAATGCGAACCCTGAAAGTATCGCGCGTGTGCGTGGTTTGGTGGTGGGTGAAGATGAAAAATTCATCAGTGATGAAGTCCCGTTTTATCGAATGCAACAACGTACACCCGCGCTAAAAAAGAATGTCGTTTTTATCATTCTTGAATCATGGTCGGCGAAGCGGTTGGGTGTCTTCGGTGATAAAACCGGCGCAACGCCGTTTTTTGATTCTCTGGCGGCAAAGAGCTGGTTTTTGACCAACGCGTACGCGACCGGTAGACGCTCGATCGCATCGCTGCCTTCGGCGATCAGCAGCATACCCACGCTCTATGGCTCGCTCTACATCACTTCGCCGCACGAACAGAATTTTCAACGGGGCCTGGGTTCTATTTTTCAATCAGCCGGTTATTCGACGCATTTCATGTATGCAGCGAAGGCCGGTTCGATGGGGTTCAACGCGTTCGCGCGCCTTGCGGGGTTTGAAAAAATCGTCACCCGCGAGAGTTTTTCGGCTGATGCGCCGCACGACGGCGTCTGGGGTATATATGACCACGTCGCGTTCAGTCGTGCGCTTGCTGATATCGATGCAGCCAAAAAGCCGTTCGCGTCTGTCATATACACGCTGCATCCTCACCCGCCTTTCACACTGCCCGCAGGCAAAAAATGGTATGGCGATGACGTACCGCGCGCGCGATTCTACAATGCCTTGCGTTACAGCGACGAGACTCTCAGAGATTTTTTTGCTGCGGCAGAGCAGAAACCCTGGTTTCGCGATACGGTATTCGTGCTAATGGCAGACCACGCATTCGACGAGAAGCAGGGGCGTGATTCGTACCATATACCCCTGCTGATTTATTCGCCCGGGTTTGTGCCGGCGCGCCGCGACAGCCGCGTCGCGTCAGAGCTCGACGTCTTGCCGACGCTCGTGTCGCTCTTGCAGTTACCTGTCGCGCACTCAGCGATGGGCAAGTCGCTGACTGCGTCAGGTGACCGCTTCGCGTTCATCGACATAGAACATGCGAGTGGTTTTATTACCGAAAGCGACGGGCAGCAGCTCGCGCTCTTATTCGACGCCGAAAAATTTACCGGCTATTACAACATGGCGAAAGACCCCGAATGGCAGAACCTGCTGAAGCCTGCGCCCATCGCAGGGGCGCAGCTGCGGGCCTTGCATGATTACATCGGCGTGATGGGTTACGCAGTTGCCCGTAACCGTATTGCACCCGCCGCTCAGAAAATGCCCGATAGTTGACATAGTGTCTAAAACGCAGTTTTAGACACTATGCAACACAAACGACCTAAAATTGCGCTGATCGGCGCGGGACAAATTGGCGGCAACCTTGCACTCATGGCAGTGCAGAAAGGCCTCGGCGACGTCGTGCTCTTCGACGTAGTAGAAGGCGTGCCGCAGGGCAAGGCGCTTGATCTTTACCAGTCA
>JAKQXK010000278.1 GCA_029561505.1 Spirochaetota bacterium
GGATGCGGATAGTCAATGAAATACGAGACCTGAAAGTCGGGCGCAGGCATGGCTACAAGATATCGCTCACCGTCAGTCACTGAAAGCGGACGCGTCACCACCAGTGGCTTTACCTTCTCAGCATAGTGGTGCAGTTCGAGCGCCTGCAGGCAGCGGATGAATGGCCCTGCGCTGCCGTCGGCAATCGGGATTTCGGTGCCGCCTTCGACCTCAATGGCTACATCGGTGATGCCGAGCACGAACAGCGCATAAAGCAGATGCTCAACCGTCTGCAGCTGCATTTGCCCGGGGGTATCGCCGCCGAGCGTGACAGCAAGCGAGGTATCGATGACATTTTCGAGCGAGGCGCGCACCGCCGAGCGGTCATCGCGGCTGCCGCCGTGCCTGAAAAAGACAATGCCTTCGCCGCAATCTGCGGGATAAAACGTGAGGCGCGTCATTTCACCCGAATGCAGGCCGACACCTTCGTAAACGCCGGGTTGTTTGACGGTCGTGCGAAAGGGCCTCGGCATTATTTCTTGCGGCCCCGCTTCGCAGCTGTGGCCTTCTCTTGCGTCGAAATATCGGGTTCAAAAAAGATAAAACGCACTGTGCTGAATTCTGCCCTAATAGCCTTTTCAACCGCGTTGATGTCGCTCACGAGCTTCTGCGCCGAAGACGGCCATTTGCGAAAGCGCACTTTCAGTGCCAGCACGATATCATGCCCGTGGTGCTGGGTAATCAGATTCAGAATTTCGAGATGGGGGTATTTTGCAGCAATAAACTCTCTGAATGCGGACTTAAAGTCATCGTCGGCGCTTTCGCCAATGATAAGACTTTTGATCTCGAGCGTGATCATGACTGCGATCGTGATCAGCAGCAGCCCGATGGCGATACTGCCCACAGCGTCATAAACAGGGTTACCCGTAAGATAGGCGAGTAAGACGAATAACAGGGCGATTGCAAGCCCCAAGAGCGCGGCAATGTCTTCGCCGATCACGACCATCAGCTCGCTCTGCCGGGTATCGCGAAACCAGCGGTAGAGCGAACGGTTGGCGCGCGCAGGTCTGATTTCTTTGAGCGCTCCCATGAGCGAGAAAGACTCGAGCACAACCCCGATGGTCAGCACCAGAATGGCGACCCAGGGGTACTGCAGCTGCTGTGGCGCGGCCAGCTTATGAATGCCTTCATAGGCTGAGAACACCCCACCCACCGAAAAAAGCAGCAGCGCGACCATAAATGACCAGAAATATGAGACCTTGCCATAACCGAGCGGATGCAGTGCGCTCGCCGGTGCCTGCGCCTTTTTCATGCCGATAAGCAGTAAAATCTGGTTACCGCAGTCAGCGAATGAGTGAATGGCTTCGGCGGTCATCGAAGTTGAAGCCGTAATCACTGCGGCGATGGTCTTGGTCAGCGCGATGCCGGTATTTGCGGCAAGCGCATAGTAGATTGCTTTTGTACCTGAAGCCATATAACCCGAGTCTGAGAAAACAAAAATCTGAATGACATCGCGGCAACGATTTATGCGAAGTCGGTTAGCACATGCGCGCCTTTTTAATCAAATATGGTCTGCTGATTCTGATCTGCTCAGCAAATTGCCAGAAACCTGCCGAGCCGGCACCTGCTGCCGACAAGGCTGCGCAAGAAGCCGAGCGCATCGCGTTGATTCTCGAATCGCCCGACAGGCAGAGCTGGCAAATGCCCGAAAAGGTGATCGAAGAGCTGAGACTCAAAAATGGCGACACGGTAGCCGATATCGGTGCGGGTACGGGTTATTTCGCCCGCCGTATCGCTGAGAAAGTTGCCCCGAAAGGGCACTCGATTGGCTTCGATGTGAACCCGGCGATGGTCGATTACATGCTACGCGACGCCGCCGCGCGCGACATGAAAGACAATTATCGCGCCGAACTCATTCAGTCGCGCAACCCGGTGCTGCAGAAAGATTATTACGACCTGATCTTCTTTTGCAATACCTACCAGCACATCGAAAACCGGGTAGCCTATTTCAAAACGCTCGCACAAAGCCTGAAGCGCAAAGGGCGAATTGTTATTATCGACTTTGCCAAGCTCGAAAAAGCCGACGAAGAATCTGGTGAGGTTCCCGCGAATCTGGTCGATAAGAATACTGTGAAGCGGGAATTCAAAAAAGCCGGCTTTCGGCTTAAACGCGACCTGTCATTTCTGCCGTCGCAGTTTTTTCTCGAGTTCACGCGGAGCTAAAATGCTGAACATGGTAACCCGGCTGCTCAAAGCAAAGCCGAACACAGTCTGCGGCGAATGCGCAGCGCGCGAGAAGTATACTCTGCTGAACGCGGCTGTCGATACTCTGCGCGGCGACTATGCCACTGACGCAGTGCGTGAAGAGCGTATGGCCGTCTGCAAAACCTGTGAATACCTGGTGCTGGGTTCTAACTGTAAACTCTGTGGCTGCTTTGTGCACCTGAAAACCCGGTACGCAGCTGCCTCGTGCGATATCCATCGCTGGTAGAAAAGCTTTCAGGGCGCCATGTCGAGCGTCACTGGGCCTTCGGGCGCCAGGCAAAGTGCACGCCCGTCTTCAAGTAACGATTGAAACTGCAGCGGAGCTTCGGCGATCTCGCTGCGCTTTACAAAAGGCCACGCGACTGAGTTATAGCGGCGAATAAAATTCTGATCGATAACGGGCAGCGTCTCGCCTAACATGGCGCGCACTTCTTTCCAGATTTGTAGCCAGAGTCTGTTGATGCGGGTGTGCTTGCCGGTTGCGAGCGCCAGCGAGGTGGCGACGCCGGTTAATTCGGGGGGAAAATCCTCATTATTGACGTTCACCCCAATGCCGACGACCGCAACATGAGGATAGCTCACGTTCAGAGTCACGAGTACACCCGCGAGTTTTTGCCCCTGCGACACGATATCGTTCGGCCAGCGCACTTTCACGTCTGCATAACGGCAAAGCACCTGATAGAGCGCCAGGCCCACGCGCGCCGAAATAACGCCTGGCTGAATTTTGCTTACCGGCACGACCATCGAGAATGCGAGGTTGTGATCGGGTTTTCCCGAAAACCAGGTGCGGTTAAGCCGGCCCCTGCCCGCGGTCTGCAAACGGGCACGCACGGTATGCCAGGGGCGCAAAGCCTCGAGCCGTGCTGTAACCCAGTTGCTCGTCGAGTCAACCTCGGGTAAGATTGTAAACCGGCGCACGCGTCAGTCGGCGAGGTCTTGCTTTTCCCACAGCAGGTAGCGGGCGAAGAAATAATAGAACAACAACGGAAACAGAACGACAAAGAATGAGTGGTCGGTCGACCAGGCAAAAACAGCGACCGTAATGCATGTCAGAGCGAAAAAAACCGCAAAGCTGGCGAACCAGCGACGATAAATGTGCGAGAGTGCGGCAGGTACGTCGCCAAGCGACACGAGTTTAACAAACCCCCGCCAGGCAAGTTCACGGGGTTTTGACCTGTGTACCTGAAGCGAAAGATAAACGAACGCGGCAAGAGCCACGGCGTTCACCACTATACAGGCGAGTTTAAGCAAAGACAGAGATTGCATCGGTCGACTAGATTCTGTGCGTGAATTGACCCGAAAAGCCAATTTAGAGGCGGTGGCAGGCGCTGCTGCAATTTACTTTGACAGGCCATTTTCAATATCGAGTTTGCAGCATGACCAATTTCAACACGTATCTGGCGCAGGGTATTGGCTCTCTGCCCAGTTCGCTGGTGTCGATCATTCTGATTCTGATCTCGATACTGACGGTTACCGTCGCGCTTGAGCGTGGCTACATACTTTTTCGCGCCAACGTTACGCTCGACCCAGAACAGGGCCGAGAGCTGATTCGCCTCATCACCGCTAAAAAATACGATGCCGCGCTCGAATTCTGCAGCGGCAAGCTGCACCCGGGTTATCGCGCCGTTGCCCGCGTGCTCGAAGGCCGCCAAATTCACCCCGACCTCTTAAGTTTCGCGCGCGAAGTCATCTTTGAAGAGCAGGTAGGGCTTGAACGCTTCACCTCTTTTCTCGGGACAACAACTACCCTCGCCCCGATGCTGGGTCTTCTTGGTACCGTAACCGGCATGATTAAGGCCTTCAGCGCATTTGCCAAAGCTGCGCAGCGGGCCGACCAGCTCACGATTGGTATACACGAAGCGCTGATCACGACGACCCTCGGTCTCATGATCGCGATTCCCGCACTTGTTATGTTTAACTATTACGTAAAGCGTACGAACCAGCTCATGGACGAGTGCGAGATGCTCGTCGAGCGCGCCGTCAAAGAACTCAATTAAAATGGTACGCTCGCGCACAAGACTCAGCCTCAGAACGGGCATCGAGCTTGCCCCGTTTGTTGATATTCTGTTCTTGCTCGTGACTTACTTTCTCATGAACGCGACACTGGCGAACAACCCTGCCATCAAGATTGAACTGCCAAAATCTGACTCGTCGCAGGCTGCCGAAACGCAGCCCCTAATCGTGCTCATCAATCAGGATAACCAGATATTCGTGAACGACAAAAACGTACCGCTCAAAGAGCTCGGTAAAACGGTGAACGACCTGATAAAAGACAAAGATAAAGATCAGGTCATCATTCGCGGCGACAAACGTTCTTCTTATCAGATGATCATTTCGGTCATGGACGAGCTGAACAAATCGGGCGTAACCCGCTTTAACCTCGCGACCGACCGCTAAGCAGCGCATGGCCCGCGCGTTCAAGATCGATCGCCGGGAAACAGTTTTCAGGTTTGCGGCCGTTTTCTGGGGCTTTGCGTTTATTCACACGTTTCGCTGGCTGTTAGATACGTTCTTCCCTTTTTACCGCAATTTTTTTCCGCTGTCGCAATTTGCGCTGTTGCTTTTCGCCATAGCTTTCGCGGCAGCGTCGTTCTATGGCGCGGCGAAAAAGCCAATGCGCTCGTTTCTGGCGGCTCTGCTGCTTGTTGCGCTTGCCGGCGCCGGCTTTGCCGTTACGTTCAGGCAGCTCGGCAGCGAGACTGCGTATCTGCTGTTGCCCGTACCGCTTAGCCTGCTGGCACTCATCATTTGGTATTCGCTTTCGCAGCACCTCTTTGTCTTTCAACCCGCCAAAATTTTTGTGCTCGCGGGCGCTGCCGCGGCGCTGCTCACGCCCAAAGTTACAGAACAGGCGTGGTTAGGCCCGGCGGTCGCTGGCCTAGCCATCATCGTTTCGAGACTGCAGAAACCCCGGCAATGGGAAATTCAGCACGAACGCCTCGTGAATCTGCGGCAGTTGATCGATTTTCTGCGCTACCTGTTTCTCGCGCAGGCGTTTCACGCCACGCTCGGTCAAAACCGCCCCAACCTCGCGCTCGTGCTCGCTATCACACTCGCGGGAATCTCGGTTCCACAGCTCATTCGCCTGCTCGGCGCCGTGAGGCCGCATATACAGAGTGGGCTGCTCTTTCTGCCATTGGTCTTTACCGGGCTTGCGGCGATCTTCAACCTCGTACACTATAACTTCTGGGGGGCAATTGCCTACAGCGCGCTTGCTATCTGGGAAAGCATCTATTTCTCAAAAGCTCACGAAGTTTATCTGAAGCGCGAGAAGATTCTGGCCGGCACGGCTCTTGCCGCCGCATTTATCGCCTATTATATCGCGACTGAATGGCTGCAAATTTTGTCAGGTCTGCTCGTGATCGTGGTGCTCACCGGTGTTACGATTTATGTGGCAAAGGCCTGGCGCAAGACGATCACGACGCTTTTCGCGCTTTCGGCAGCAACGTGGATGCTATCGGTGCAATGGAAATACTCGAATTCGGTGACGCGCGAATTCTTTAAGCCGCAATCTCTGCGACTAAAACAGCCGCAGCTGCCCGACACGGGTCTTTTGATGACGATTGTTAACCTGCAAAAAAGTACCGGCCGCAGCATCTACACGAACCTGCTGCCCGATACCCTGCTAAATGACCCCGTCTGGCAGGGGCAGAATTTTTATGCGCTTGAGGCAAATGCGGCAAATCTGGTTCTGCGACTCGGTTATACCTGCTACGTTCAGCAACGCCAGATAACCTATATTTTTGACGAGCAGAGCCTGGGCATTTATGCAGAATCATATGCTCTGATAGCGCTTCAGCAACTCATGCAATACCTGCCCGCATGCGAATTTTTTGTAGCCGACAAATCGCAGCTGAGGTCGATCAAGAATCTCTCGCAGGTTATTCAGACCGATGCGCGGTTGCTGCAGAACATAACGCCTGATGATGCAGCGAAACTGCTGAGCCTTGCCCGCGCCGTGAAGCGCAATGATCTGATGGCAGAGGCGCAGCAACTCTACGAAGAGGTTTACCGTTTCTATAAAGACGATGCTGTTTTCTTGCGCGAGTTATCGTCGATCGCTGCGGCGCGGGGGCTCATCGACCGGCAAATTGAAATTCTGAACAGCATCGTTGCCCTGAAACAGGGTGGCACGACCTATGACAAAAAGCTACTCATGGAGCTTTATGCGCTCAAGCGCGACCCGAAACGCAGCGCCGCGCTCGCGTATGAAATTCTGAACGATGGCGCCGAATCACCGCTCGCGATCTATTCATTTTTACAGAAACTCTTCTCTGAACCGTTCGACCGCAATGAGATGCAGTCGCTTTTTCAAAAACTCTCGCAATACCAACCCAAAACAGATTTTGAAGTGATCAAGTTTTCGGGTTTAAAGCGCGCGATCGAAGACCAACTCAAGCAGAACCCGACTTACGACCGCAAGTTTCATGACGAAAACCACAGGCAAGAGTTCATAACTTTTCCAGAATAGGCCAGATAAGGCGGATCTCAACCGCAGATACGATCAGTGCCGTGTGCGGTTCATGCGGTCTGAAGCATCGCGCAGAAATTTCTTCTCGGCGTTGGTAAGGCTCTTCATGCCGTCGCGTGAAATTTTATCGAGAATTGCGTCAATGCGCGCCTCGTGAATCGCGGGTTCGCCTTTGGTGCCGCCGCTAACCGTACCCGATGGCACGTAAACTGACTCTCGCCTGAAACGCGCTGCGAACGCGCTGAACATCTTTCCGAGGCGCGAAGGCTCGCCGCCCGTCAGAAGCAGCAATAACCCTGCAGCGACGAGCCCGCCAAGGTGGCCGGCGGCCGAAAGTACAAACGGTGCCGAAGATACTGCATAGGAAAGCGCGATCACGCCGGTAATGAGCGCAACAAATTTCATGCGCACCGGAAACAGAAAAAAGAACCACACCTGACGCTCTGGCCAGTAGATTGCGTAGGCGATCAAAAGGCCAAGATTGACCCCTGCCGATGAAAAGAACACATCGCCGCGCATCGCGGGAAAAGCAGCACCGAGCCCCAG
>JAKQXK010000281.1 GCA_029561505.1 Spirochaetota bacterium
GGGGGTCGCCGCGCTTGAAGACGTGATCGCGCACCTGTCATCAAAACCCGAAATCGAATGGATTCGCCTGCAATACCTTTTCCCTGACCGGCGCGTGCCCGAACTTCTGCAACTGTGGCGAAAATACCCGAAACTGACACCCTACCTCGATATTCCGTTTCAGCACGTTTCACCGCGTGTGCTCACTGCCATGAAACGGCCTTCAGACACAGGTCTCTTTACTGAAATTATCCGCGAAGCGCAGAATATTGCAGAAGATTTCGAAATCCGCACATCGTTCATTGTTGGTTTTCCCGGCGAAGAACAAAGCGATTTTGATATGTTGAAAGATTTTGTGGTGGCCAACCGCATCGACAAGCTCGCACTCTTCAGGTATTCGCACGAGGTCGGCACCACAGCAGGCGATAAGCTGACCGAAAACGTTACCGACGCCGTCAAATATGAACGGATGAACGAACTGCGCGAGCTGCACCTGAACCTGCGAAAAGAGTACGCTTTGGGCCTTATTGGCCGACGCGAACGCATGCTCGTCGATGAAATAACGCCCGCAAGCGGGTCAACGAGCAATGAAGTGACCCTGCGGCGTGCGCACGACGCGCCCGAAAGCGACGAAATTGTCACCGTGACGCAGAGCGCGACCTCACCACTGAAAATCGGCGACATGCCGCTCGTTGAGCTGAAGGCCTACACCGAATATTCGTTTCTGGGCGAAGTCGTCGCGGCGTCGTGATCTGCCGCCTTTTGATCGCCGCGGATACCGAACATCCGCAGATTCAATACGCCGAAGTTGACGCAGAAATTGCCGCACTCACCGGCCACCGCATCGAAAGCGATCAGGGCCCCGTCGTCGTGCTCGAGGTCGTCGAAGACGACCACAGCGTCTCATCGCAGCGCTACGTATTTCAAACCAAAACAGCCGTGCAGGTTCTGAATCAGCCAGCGTTGCAGCTTGCCGCTCGCATCGCGCAGCAATATTTCGTGACGCTCGCTGAGGTTCTGCCCCTGATGCTGCCCCCAAACCTGAAAAGGCGCGCCAAGGCCAAGGCGCCGGCGGGCAGCGCGCACACTGCGGCAAAACCTGACCTCAGCGCTGCGCAGGCGGCGATTGTAGAAGCAATTGAAACACAGCCTGCGGGCGATATGCCCGAGCACATTCTCTGGGGCGTCACCGGGTCGGGCAAAACCCGCATCTATGAATACCTCATCGAATCGGCTATTGCGCGCGGTGAACAGGTTCTGCTGCTCTTACCTGAAATCGCACTCTCGGGCCAGCTCATGGAAATCATGACGCGGCGTTTTCCGCAGAATACGGTTCTCTACCATTCGGGTCTTTCTGACGGTGAAAGAGCGAAGAGCCATTCGGCATTTCTGACCGGCGGGGCTTCAATCGCTATCGGCACCCGGTCTGCGGTCATGCTACCGGCAAAACACCTCGGTCTCATCATTATTGACGAAGAACACGACGCGTCATACAAAGACATGCGGCAAATAAGGTTCGATACACGCACTGTCGCACGCCTACGCCAGCAGCTACCTGCAGGTGAGCTCAAACCCAAGTTGCTGTTGGGCTCAGCGACACCGACGCTCGACACGCTGATGCGCGCCCGCTCTGAAAATGCCGCGCTGCACCGATTGCGGCACCGCGCCACCGGCCAGAGCCTGCCGACTGTGCACGTGCCAACCTACAGCGTGCAATCGGGGCTCATCGGCCCCTTCTTGCGCGAGAAAATGCACGAGCATCTGACAGATAAGAACCAGGTGCTGCTGCTCATGAACCGGCGCGGCCACAGCACGCAGGTGCACTGCGCGACCTGCGGCACATTCGCCGAATGCCCGCGCTGCACTGTCGCACTCACCTACCACAAAGATAATGTGCTGCGCTGCCACCAGTGCGGCTTTCAGCAAGATTACACACGCGCCTGCCCGAAAGACGGCACCCCCCGCCAACTGACCGGACGCGGCATTCAGCGCGTCGAAGAAATTCTCGATGGCCAATTTTCATCTTATTCGTACGCGCGCCTCGACCGCGACACCGCAAGAAAACGCGGTTTTGCCGACGATGTGATGCAGTCGATGCGCGCAGGCGGCATCGACATTCTGATCGGCACGCAGATGATTGCGAAGGGGTTTGATATTGAAGGCGTGACCCTCGTGGGTGTGCTCGCGATCGACCAGATGCTCACCGCGGCAGATTTTCGCGCCTCTGAAAACGCCTGGCAGCTGTTGTCACAGGTGGTCGGCAGATCGGGGCGGCATAAACCCGGCGAAGTCGTGATTCAGACGATGGCCCCCGAACACCCGGTGATTCAGGCGGTTAAGGCGCATGACGCCGATGCCTTTTATCATCATGAGGCGGATATCAGACGCAAGACAAAGTACCCGCCGTTTGCAAGCCTAGCACGCATTCTCATGACGGCTGACGACGAAAACCACCTGCACCGCCTGGCTGAAAAATTGGCCAGAGATATTGCGCCGGCCAACACCGAGCAACTGTTCTCAAACGAAACCGTTGCCGCGATCGAATTGCTGGGCCCTGCCCTGCCTGCGGTGAATAAGATTGAAGATGTCTTTCGTGTGCAGTTCTTGATTAAAGCCACTAACCAATCGGCGCTCAGAAGCTACGCCGAGCGCATTCTGCCAGTGCTGCAGCATTATCGCAGAAACTTCAAAGTTCAGTTAGTTCTGGATCTCGAACCACGCGAGATGATTTAGCAGTCTGCGGAAAAACTTGCGAAAAGGCGAAAAGCCCCGTCGTTTGCAGAGCTATATAACTGCTAAAGCGGCCCTGCAAAACGGGCCGAAAGCCTCAGCCTGCGACAACGTGCAGCTGAATCGAAGCATTCACGCCGTCGTGAAGCTTGATCTGCACTTTATAATTGCCCAGCGCCTTGATGTTATCGTCGAGCGCGATTGAACGGCGATCAACGTGAAAGCCCATCGTTTCAAGCTGCTTCGAAATTTGTATGTTGGTAATGCTGCCAAAGAGCTTATTGTCTTCGCCGACTTTTGCCTGAAGCGTGACTTCTTTGCCGTTGAGCTGGGCTGCCAGCTCTTCAGCTGACTTCTTGCGCTTGGCGATCTTACGCGATTGAACCTGTTCGAGAAACGCCTTCTCTTTTACTGAACGCACAGTCGCGTTCATGACGAGGCCGCGGGGAAACAGAAAGTTTCGCGCGTAGCCGTCTTTTACGTCTTTTATATCACCGGCACGGCCGAGTGTGGGAATATCTTGTTTCAGAATTACGCGCATCAGCTCAAATCGGAGTCTGTGACAGGGCGTAAAGACCTTTTCCGCAGGGCAAGCCAGACCTCGAGCAGCCCAATCACGGTGAACAGAAAGGCCATAAGCGGTATAAGTTCGGGCATCCACAGGCCTATCAGCATTGCACCGAGGGCTATCCAATGCGCGGGCAGAAGCCTTACCTCAAAGAAAAGCGCCACCACCCCAATGCCCTGCAACATATAGAGAAACAGCATGACCATGAGACCATTGCGGATATAGAACAGAAATGGTTTGAGCTGCTCGATGCGCAGCGCCCCAACAAAGCCTGCCCCAAACACAATCAATGCCCACACCCAGTTATCGGGTATACGAAAGAGGCTCATATGCCCCTGCACGACGTTTTGCTTGAAGCGAATGCGGGCAAAAATGCGTAAAAAAACACCCAGACAAAGAACTCCGGTAAAGC
>JAKQXK010000311.1 GCA_029561505.1 Spirochaetota bacterium
GCACGAGAAAAAAGAGCCATCCGCCGCGCAGCGCCTTTACCCTGATCTCAACCGGGGTCACTTCAAGTTTCGCATTGTGAAAAGCTTCGACGATGTAGTCGCCCGGTTTGTCGCCGATGCGCAGACTCGCGCGCGCGAAACCGTCTTTATCGGTGCGCACTTCGAGCGGCTCGAGTTTTGCGTTGGGGCCTGCTGAGTGCGCGAGGTGAAAGCGCACGAGCTCGTTTGCTGCCGCCTGACCGTTTTTTATGACGCGAATGGCGATGCCCTGAGTGATCGTGCCCGACTCAAGGCCTGTGAGACTCTTTTGGCCCAAAGGGTACGAATGGTTCTCGATTTTTATAGCGTCGGCGCCCTGAACTGTGTTCGCTGCCAGCGCGAAAAGAATCATTTGCAGCAGCATTTTTACGAATCTGGTGAACATCGAAGTCTCCTTAAAGTCTGGCCGGCTGAGGCAGCGACAATTGCCGAAACGGCGTGTACATGAATTTATAGACGAATTTGTCTTTTATAGCGGCGCGACGGCTTTACGCCGTGGCTCAGCTACCGGTTCTAATGCACCAAAGCAGGAGACTGACATGATTCAAAATTTTAAACAGGTAGAAGATAGAATTCATAGCTACCCGACGCAAAAGATTGCCGTGGCTTCAGGCACAGACTCAGAGACGTTACACGCCGTAGCGATGGCGCGCGAAAAGAACATCGCCGAATGTGTGCTGGCTGGCGACGAACGCGTGATTCGCGAGACCGCCGAGAAAGAAAATATCAGTCTCGCAGGCGTTGAAATTATCGACGTACCCGACCCGGTGAAAGCCGGTCTCGCGGCTGTGCAGCTCGTCAGTGAAAACAAAGCGCAGATTTTCATGAAAGGTTATATTCACAGCGACGACTTTCTGCGCTGCGTGCTGAACAAAGAGGTTGGGCTTAGATCTGAGAATCTGCTCAACCATGTTTTTATTCTCGAAGCAACTCACCTGGGGCGACTGCTTTTTATTACCGATGGTGCGATGAATATTGCTCCGTCGCTTGAAGAAAAAGCGCGCATCATCAGCAATACCGTGGCGCTTGCGCAGATCTTTGAAATCGAGCAGCCGAAGGTCGCGGTTATCTCGGCGGTCGAAGTGGTTGCCCCCAATATTCAATCGACGCTTGAAGCCGCTGCGCTCGCCAAAATGAGCGACCGTAACCAGTTTCACGGCGGCATAGTCGACGGGCCGCTCGCGCTTGATAACGCGATTAATCCCCTTGCTGCGAAATATAAGAAGATCGGCGGGGTAGTCGCGGGCAACGCCGATATTCTGCTGATGCCCGATATCGTCTCAGGCAACGCGGTCGCCAAGTCATTCGCGCACATCACCGGCGGCACAACCGCGGGTCTCATCTTCGGCGCGAAGGCCCCGGTGATTCTGCCTTCGCGGTCTGATTCAAAACAGAGCAAACTTATGGGCATGGCCTGTGCTGTCTACGTCGCAGGGGCAAATGCGCAGAAGAGAGTCAAAATTGGCAAGGTGCATTTTTAGGTCAGGGGGCATTGCAAAGAGGTGGTGCAACCACCCCCTTGCAATGCTTCGCCACCGAAGGCGGCGAACATGAATAAGATTCTCGTCATTAACTCGGGTTCGTCGACGATCAAGGCCGATGTGTTTCTCGTGAAAGACAATGCCCCCGTGTTTCTGGCGAAAGCGCTCGCCGACAAAATCGGCAAACCCGACGCCACGCTTGTCATCAAATCGGCAGAGAAGAAATTCTCAGAGTTGGCAATAGGTGGGCTCGCGGTGACCGACGCGCTCGATTGCCTGTTTTCAGAACTGGCCGCTTCGGGTGTCTGCCACAAAGAAGAATTGCTTGCGGTAGGCCACCGCGTCGTTCACGGCGGCGGCAGGTATTCAGCCCCGGTGGTCGTTGACGACGCGGTCGTGACGGCGATTCGCGAGATGTCGGTTTTTGCCCCGCTGCACAACCCGGCGAACCTTGCGGGCATCGAGCACTGCCGGCGCGCAACGCCGGTGCCGCAGGTGGCAGTTTTCGACACCGCCTTTCACCAGGCGATGCCTGCTGTGGCCACAACCTACGCAATACCCCGCGAGCTGAGTGAAAAATATGGAATCAGGCGATACGGTTTTCACGGCACGTCTCATGAATACGTCACGCGTGAATGTGCAAGGCAGATGCAGATCGATTACGCCCGCTTCAACGCGATCTCGCTGCATCTCGGCAACGGAGCGAGTGCATGCGCCGTGCAGAACGGCAAAAGCATAGATACCAGCATGGGTTTTACGCCGCTTGAAGGGCTGGTCATGGGTACGCGAAGCGGCGACATTGACCCGTCGCTCACGTTTTTTTTGCAGAATGTTGTTGGGTTGTCGGCCACCGAAGCTGAAGCGCTGCTGAATAAGAAGTCAGGTCTTTCGGGGTTAGCCGGCGTGAGCGATATGCGTGAACTTCTGTCGCGGGCCGGGGCAGGCGATCAGCACGCAGCTCTCGTGCGTGATATTTTTTGCGCCCGCCTTCGCAAGTATATCGGCGCCTATCTCACCTGGGGCAAACCGCATGCGGTAATTTTCACGGGCGGCATCGGCGAGAATTCGCCAGAAATACGCCTGCGCACTCTCTCGGGTCTTGCGCATCTCGGTATAGAAATTTCGGCTGAAAAAAATGCAGCGATAAACGTGGGTGGATTAATCAGCACAGAAAACTCGGTCGCTGTTTTCGTCATCAACACCGACGAAGAACTGATGATTGCGCGCGAAACGCTGAGATTGGTCTCTTAAAAAACATAACTCACGCCCGCGCTGATCGAAGGGGCTGCGAGAATGTTACGCACAAAGAAGCCGCTTTTGTAGAAGATATTCAATGCGAGCCTGTCGTTCGCGTGAATCACGATTCCCGGAGCGTAACTGATGAAACTTGCGTTGTTGAAATAGAGAGGGTTGTTGCTGATCGGGCCGGCGTCACCGTTCTTGAGCGAATGCCTTGCTTCGAGACTTAGTATGAAGGTGACGAAAGAAGCGCGAAATCCCCCCATGAGCTGGCCGTGCAGTTCGTCTGAAAAGCCGACAGTACGTTTGTGGTAGCCGGCTGAGAGCAGGTAAAAAACCGGCAGGCCGATTTGAAATCCCCCTGCTGCAGAAACTTTTGGCAAGAGGCTGAATTCACCGTCGCCAGTAGGTATTGCTGCATTTTTGTCGCCGGTCGGCAGACCGAGGTCGAGCCCGGCGCTTAACAGCACCGGCCCCTGCAGAATCTGGTAGCGCCCGGTCGCGACCGCATCGCCGATACCGGTGTGGCGGCGTTCGTTCGCGAGTAGCGTCATGTCTTCTGCGCTGTGCAGATTCAACAGGGGCAACGCCGCCCCGAGAGTGAGCCGGTCGGTCAAACCATGCTCTGCGAAGATATTCGTCGCAATTTCGGTGAAGCGCGGTATGCCAGGGGTCTTGCCCGCATCGTCGTAAACTTTGTTGGCGGATGTATAGCTCACACCCATGCCGATCTGAGTTTCACCCGGCGCGCGCACCCACGCGGCGTCAACGCCAGTCGAAATAATTGCTGCTGTGATGATGATTATTTTTCGCATATTTGTTTTCCGTTTCAATGGGTCGGGCAGTCTGAAACTTTCTTACAATCTTTCTGCGCCTGAGGCCTTCATTTACTACCGCAGACTAAGTCCATGAAGTCTTTGGGGGATATCGGTTTAACCGCAGACTTCTTGTAATCTTGCATATTTCTCGTGATGATCCAATTCATTTGCGCTCGTGAGGCAATGCACGCCTGAACGCAATCTTCAAAATCTGGCATTGGTAAAGCCAGAGCTGCGGTAATGTCGCTTTTTCTGAGATCAATAACATCGAGCAGCTCAAGTAGCGTCTCAATTTTTGATCGAGCCGTTCTTTCGTCTAAAAGTTTTCGGAGAATATAGTGGAGATTGCAGATTATCAGGGATGAAGTGAAACCGCTGATGCTCTGTTTCTCTGCCAGACTCAGAGTTTCGGCTGATTTACGGTAATGATGCGGACGCTCTGTGAGTACATCAAGCAGAACATCGGAATCGAAAAATATCTTCAATTTAGCCGATACCATGCTTTTTGCTCAGAATTGCCGTGAGCTCTTTTTTGTAATCCAGATTCTTATTCTTCAGAATGCCCGAAAGGGTTCGCACTTTTGGTGAAATGTGTGATTTGGTCTCTGTGACTGAGCCAGTCGAGATTTCTGTAAAATAAGTTTCGACCATCTTAGATAGGCTTGTTCTATGCGCCTTTGCATAGGTCTTGGCTCTCGCAATCGCCGATTTTTCGAGTTTTAGGGTCAGTTTCGCTGCGCTCATACGTATATCGTGCACGGAAATACGTATAGCGTCAATTGTTTTTGTTTAGTTGCAAGACATGTTTTGCGCTCGCCGCGATATAGATACAACATTCTTCTGGAGTATAATATCAAGATGAGCGCTTTTCTCTTATTCTTATCGAAATCGAGTGCGATATGCCTCTCGCTAGTTTTCGTAACCGCGTGCCGCGCGAACTATCGCGAATGGCAGTCGCCGGGTTGCACGGTTGACAAACCCGATCTGGTGCTTCTGCAGATCAGCGACACGCACGTGCGCAATGCAGCCGACGCGGCCTGGGTGCGCGGGCAATTACAAAAAGCTCTGGCTGTGCACGGCGCGGCGCGCATTGTGCTGACAGGCGACATCACCGCGCACGGCACGGCCGACGAATGGCAGGCGGTGCAGTCCGCTTTGGCCGGCGTCGCGGGCACGGTGTACATCTGGGGCAACCACGACATGCCGCTCAAAGGGCTCGTGGCAGAGAATCCCGGTCAAACGCACTGGGAAGACATCGGCGATTACCGGCTGATCTATCTCGACACGGCGTGGCCGGGCCCTTTCGTCGGCAGCTACACTTCTGTACCCACAGAAGAACTTGAAAAACTGCGGCGAGCGGCAGACACAGAAAAAAAGATACTCGTGTTCGGCCACCACCCCATGAGTGATGACGCTCCTCACTTTGTTCTCAAAAATGCCGCCGATGTGCGGGCAATATTTAAGACAAGGCGTCTTGTCGGTGTTTTTACCGGCCATTTTCATGGCGGCTACGTTCTCGAAAATGACCGCGTCGTCTACGCCGGGGTTGCGCCATTTAGCAGCCACCAGATGAACCACACGTTTAGTCAGCGCAAGGGCTACCGGGTAATTGAACTCTCGAAAGATTGTTTACGCACGACGCATCAGCTCATTGAGTGACAGGCGTTGCGCAGCATACTTTTATGTGTATTGGTACTTGCCGCAACGCCCGTTGCCGCAGAAAGCAGCGAAAAAACCACAGTCACACTCTCTGAACCGCCGAAACTGCACAGCGGCAACCAGATCACAGAAACGTTTGTTTTCAGCCCCGAGAACCGTGACACCAAATGGGTTTTTGCTACCGGTCTGCACCTGACGGTGATTCCCAAAAACGTCGCAGAATCTGAAACGCGGTTTTTTCCGCTGATTGAAGGTTACGCGAACAAAGATTTTCTGAATTATTTCAGCTGGCGCAATTCAATCGGCGTGCTTTACATACAGAATTATGCGAGTACAGGTTTATCTGTCTTTTATCATTT
>JAKQXK010000323.1 GCA_029561505.1 Spirochaetota bacterium
TCGGTGAGCGGCGGTAAAACGCCTGCAACGGGCTTCCATTCAACGATCGAAAGCCCCGAGCGGGTAAGGCGCGTGATGCCGCCGACGATGACGATGCAAAACGTCAGCGCTGCGCAGACGAGCAGCCATCGCGCAACTGTGCTATTTTGTTTCGAAGCGGCGTTTGGCATAGCGCATGAACCTTTGCAGTGTGCGTAATTCATCAGCTTCTTTGCGGTGGCTCGACATCTCGAATTCTGTGACCGGGTCGATTTCGGCGCTATCGTCGGCCGCCTTCAGAATCTGCTCACTTTCGGCAGCCAAAGCGCGCACCGGGCGAAAAATAAACAACCAGATCGGCAGCAGCACGAGCAGCACCGACGCCGAGACGAGCGCAAAATTCTGCCAAAACAGGTCGAGCGTGAAGTAGGCAATGCGCGATTCGGTGACTGAGCGCAGGGGCACCCGGCGCACCGCGAGGCCAACAGGCTCGCCCAGCCCTATCGGTTTACCCAGATTATCGACGTGGCAGCCCATGCAGATACCCTGCGCTTTAAGCGGGTATGCATATTCAATGAAATTTTCGGTCGTGCGAAACTGAGGATTTCCCGTCGTAAGCGCGAGTGCCTCGAACTTGTTTCTCGGCTCTTTGTCTTTGAGCCGGCCGAACTGCCGGTGCAGAAATTCGCTGCGCCGAAGTTCGATCGGTATAGTTTTGTCTGCGCTGATTGCATAGAGCGCCCGGCGCACATATTCTTTGTCGCCTTGAGCTGCCGTCACGACCACACCGATAATCTGCTCGAATGCGACCATGTCGCGGTGCATCTGCTCTTCAACCGTCAGGCGCGAAAATTTTTCAGCCGTAGGCAAAAAGTAGAGTTTGATCGCGAGCGCTGCGAGAAACAAGACGCCAGTTACGAGAACCCATACTTTTGCGGCCAGGCTCATGCTTCCTCTTCTTTAAAAGCGCCGCCGAGCCAGAAGAGACCCAGAATGGCGCCGAGTACCGACCCGAAAAAGAGCACCGAGAGAAAACTCATCGTCATGACCGCGAAGAACATGTTGCGGGCCCCGCGCCAGCGGTATTGCCAGTCGGTTTCGCCCGGCTTCTTGTCGCCCGTCCAGCCGCAAAACTCAGATAGTGTTGAGTAGCTGATCAGTTCGCCTCGCGCCTTGTTGCGCATTTCAAAATAAAAGTCTTTCACCCCGTTGGCTGCAAAGAGCGCCCAGAGGGCGAGTATCAGCACGGCAAAGGTGGTTTTATGGCGGCGAATCATAAGGCGCTTTTGATCTCCTCAACAAATTTGCTCTTGTTGTTTTCAATGCCACGCATTTCACGCTTGATTTTTCCCGATTTGTCGGCGACCGCGTAGAAGTTGGTATGCATATAGACGTACTTACCGTCTTGCTGTTTCTTATATTGCAGTTCGAATATGTCGGCAAGATTGCGTATTGTCTTCGCGTCGGCAGTGAGCACGCGCCAGTGTGCGCCTTCGATACGATATTTGTTGAGAAAAGCCTGCAGTTCGGCAGCTTTGCCTCGGTGGTCATCGAACGTAAAGATCAGAAACACACCGTTGTCTTTAAAACCGGGATTCTCTGCGTCGAAGAATTTGAGGTCGGTCATGATCAGCGGACACGAGATATTACAATCTTTGAAGACGAAGGTTGCAACAATATTCTTACCCTGAAAATCTTTGAGCTTAACCTGCTTACCTTGCTGGTCTTCAAATTCACCCGGTATCGCGGTGATCTCGCCGCGCTGAGGATTCAGTTTCTCTTTCCAGAAATCACGCGGTCTTCCCGAACTCACGGTGTACCAGGCGATATAGACTGAGGCGAGCATCAGCAGAACGCTCAGCGTGCGCAGAAACCAGAGACGACCTGTACTTGTAGCTTTCATGGGTTACCTCGGGGTGATTTGCGAAAGTTCACGAATTCATCTTGGTGAAAAACGGCATCGGCGATAATTTCGGCGTATGCGGGCCGGGTGGCTCTGAACCTCGCGAGCAGAGCTTCGTCAATAGTCGCTTTGCCGGTCCCGGGCACGGCGAGCATCTGGTGGAGCACTGCCGGCAGATAGTCAGCATTCAGCGAAACGGCGAGCGCGAGATCGGCGCGCATACCGTTCGCGTCGCCGAGCCGTTCTTTGAGAAATGCCCGCCGGATATAAAGTTGCGGCTGCTTCGAGCCTGCGACCGCAGAAAGGTTGTAGAAATTCAGAGCCTTTGCGGGTTCATTCGCGGCTTCAAGGCACATGCCGAGTTGAAAGAGGTGTTTGTGTCGAATACGCGGATAACGATTGATTTCTAAATCGGTTTTCTTTTCGTCAATACAGTCGCCCGCCCGCGCGGCGCGCCCTGCGATGCGGTTTAAGAAGTTTCTGGCTTCATCGCGCGCTGCCGTCTCTTGCATTGCGCGCTGCAGGTAATACCGCGCACCCGTTGTGTCGCCCGCGCTGTCGAGCTCGCGTGCGGCGCGCAGCGCAAAACTCTGTTCGTAGGTGCGCTCGACTGGTGGCTTGCATGCGGCGAAAATGATCAGAACGCCAAGGGTCAGAATCACGGCAGTTTTTCGCGGGAGGTTGATATGCATTTTGTTTATCATCTATTCTTTCCCCGTCGCTTGTTCTGTCGGCGTCGGTGTTGTTCTCAGAAAAAAACGGGCCTGGTTGGGTTCAAAGTCGATTAGTTTGACTTCGCCGTCTTCAAAAACAAGTTCTGCAGCATAATCGGTCTTGCGGCCAACTGAGCCCGTGTCTTTCTCGTGCGCCAAGACGGTAATGCTGTGTTTGCCCGGCGTAACCGTCTGTTTAAGCAACGCGTAGACAATTCCGTCGTTCTGAAAGCCCGTCGGTTTGAACGAACGCTCTGCGATCTGTTTTCCGTCGAGCGTAACGGTGATATCGAGGTCGCGCCGCGCACGGCTGCAATATTTGCTCGCGACACTGTCACTTGCCTGCTGCAGCACGCGCTCCCTTGCTTCAGGGGTGAGGTTGTCGAGTTTAACGAGCCCCGCCATGCGCTCGAGCGCGGCCTCGCGCGCACCTGGTGGTATCATGTCGGGCGAACAGGTTTTTTTGTCCGTGAGGTAAAAGAAGTCGAGGCGGAGTAGAGACGTATCGGTTGCGTGCGTGACTGCGCCAAATCTGCCCGACGAACCCAAAAAGAAAATCCACAGTAATAGGGTAAGCGCCAATGTGCTCATGGAAAATGAATACGCCCACTGCGAAGGTTTGAGTATTTCAAAGAGCCGAACCGGTATTGGCTTATTCAGGTAAGAGCTGTTCTTGACGATCGAAGTTACGGCACGAGTGAAATCCCCCTTTTGCGTTCCCGAAAAACTTAAGGCCACAATCGGAAATTCAGCGGGGCTAATGGCGGCTGTTGTCGTCGCTGCCGCTTGAGTGCCGCCCGCGAGTGACCCCGCGGTGCTGCGAATGCGCGGCTTACGGCTTTCTGCGAGCCTGTCTTTCAGCCAGGTATTGCCTTCACGGTACCAACAGTCGCTGCCTGGGCAGGCACCGACGATGATGCCCATTGCGCCCGCAGCCCGTATCTCTTCAGCCCGGCTTGCACCGAGTTTACCAGAGCACGTCATTACCTCGAGATGGTGCGCTGTGTCGGGCAGGTCACTTATTGAAGTGCAAGAATCGGCCGTGAGTCCCAATGTGTGTGCCCGGCTCTGGCAGATGAGCGTCACCCATTTACCTTGTACCGCCTCATCCTCCAGCCCCTTCGGGGTTGTGGGTGCGGCGAAATCAATCGCGCCGTAGCTGCATGAACCCGCGCAGATGCCGCAACCTGAGCAGAGACTGGTATCGATCGAGACAAGAAGTTTGTGCCTGCTGTTATCGGCCCGTTCAACCATGTGCATCGCCTGGTAAGGGCAGTCGGTCGCGCACAGAGTGCATCCCGTGCATTTTTCGGGGGTAACGACCGCGGGAATAATTGCGCGCCGTTTGAAAAGCCACGGCATGGCGAACAGCAGCACGACCGTTGCGCCCATTGCCAGCCAGATATAGAGGCTGAACCTGTTCTCAAACACCGGGGCGAAGAACAGATAGAACCAATCGGGCTGCAAGAGCTCGGGCATCTTTTCGGCCTCCGCTTTGCCCGCCATGGGAATCGGAAAGATGAGTGTGTAGACGGCGAGCAGCGCAACAAAGGCCAGAGTCATCTGCTGCGGGGGAAACAGCTTCGCTCGCGAAACCCGCAGTAAGTGTACGAACAGCAAGAGGATAAAGAATAGAGGAATTATCAGGTGCACAATCAGCACCACCCACATGATCCATTTGCCGAGCAGCGCAGGTGACGAAAACGAGCGAGGCAAAGTATCGCCGAAGACCCTGAGACCCGCAAGAATTTCGGACGTCTTTTCCATGACGAAACGGGAATTCGTATCGAGCGGCAGAATATAGCCGGTGATTCCCTGAACCATCATGATCAGCATAATGATGACACCGGTGATCCAGGCGAGCGTTCGGTGGTTCTGAAACTTCTCTTCAAATAAGACCCGAAGCATGTGCAGAATGACAAAAAACATCATCGCGTCTGACGCATAGCGGTGCAGGTTGCGCATAAAGCGGCCGAGCGTGGCATGCTCGGTCATGTATTTTACGGATTCGTAACTCGACGAGGCCGACATGTTGTAATAGATGAACATGAAGAGCCCAGTGAACAGCAGCACGAACAGCAGAATGACGGGCAGCGAGCCGAGGAAATAGAAGAAGTTGAAGCGTTCACCCCAAACATGGTTGATCGCGGTTTCGGCGCGCGTGAAGAGTCGCAGAAAAAACTGAAAGGTGGGGCGTCGATAGCTCATGGGGATTCTAAAGGGGGCCGAAGGCCCCCTTTAACTTTAATAAACAATCCAGTTCTTGCTTAACGCAATCCACTGTGTGAAGTACACGACCGCGAACCACGCGAGAAAAATCAGCGCCAGCACGAAGCTGCC
>JAKQXK010000333.1 GCA_029561505.1 Spirochaetota bacterium
ATCTTCGCAATTTCTTCGTCGCCGAGCGCCGACGCGGGCGTGTTTGATGCAACGCCTGCGTTATTGATGAGACAGTCGAGCCGGCCGTGTTTGTTTTTGATATCCTGCATTATTTCAGCCATGCGCGGCTGGTCTGCAACATCAGCTTCTTTGAGGATTACCTTCTTTTCTGCAGCCCATTCGCTGTTTGCGAGGTTTCTTCCCGTACCGTAAACAATCCACCCTGCTTCGGCGAATGCAATCGCGACGCCTTTACCGATACCACGCGTTGCGCCGGTAATGAGTACTGTTTTTTGTGCCATGGTTCAAACCTATCTGTGCGCGCACGGGGTAAACGCGCTTTTCAGGTATTTGCGGTTGACGCGAGCCGAAGCGCGGCTAATCTTGTGGCATGAAAATCATTTCAGCTATATTAACAATTGCAGTGATAACAACTCTGTCGGCTGCTCCGAAAATCACCAAGAAGCAGCTCGTCGGTAACTGGAACAACGGCCTTGACATGGGCCGCGAAAATATCGAGTTTGCGGCTTCAGGCAAGTACAAACGAACTTATAGCGAAGGCGAGGCGCCGGCCGAAAAAGGTAAATGGACACTGCAACAGGGCAAGGTGACGATCAAGAAGGCCAACGGCAAGCTTGTCGGCAAGTACGTGCTGATCGATAGCAACGCGCCAGAACACGAGGGCAAGACGATTCTCCGTAAGGTCGGCGCGCAATCATGCAACGACGGCGAAGCGCCTTGCTGGATAAAAGAAGAATAGTTTTGGCCGCAATGGCGCTAGGCTGAGGCCGGGGCCACCTACTGCCCGCCTAAACCAACGTGCGTTCGCTGAGCGTCAGGTGTGGCACCATGTTGAACCCAGCAACCTGCCACTCACCTTTCTCGTAGATCAGGTGGTGAATCGAGGTATTCGCAATGCGGCGCATGAGGCCGAGCGTGTGCGAAAGATCAAGCCCAAGCGCATGGCCCATCAGCAGCGAAATCGGCCCGCCCGAAGTGACGGCGAGGTAGCTCTGTTTTTCGGGTGCGTTCGCCTGTCGAACCATAGCCAGGGTGGCATAGCTATGGATTTCCATAGCTACCAGAACCCGCTTCTGAAAAGCGGGAAAGCTTTCCGCTTCGGTGAAGTTTTCACCGGCAGCAACCCACGCTTTCAGGATTTGCCCCGTTAGCTGTTTAAATATATCACCTTTATTTGAAGCATTCTCGTGCCGCGCCTGGTTCCATTGCTTGAATAGCTCGGTAAACTCGGCGTGGCCATGCCGCATTCTTGCCGCGATGATTCCCCATACCTTGAGGTCAAATTCAGCGAAGCTGTTGTGGATTTCTACAGCAGGCAAATTTGCGCCGCCCTTGGCAAGCTCGGCGCTGATCGCTTCGAGAGTTTGTTTCTGGCGGTTTAAACCACCGTGAAAAAAACGATCAAACTGGTAGCCGTTTGCTGCGAGCCACACCCCGACACGACGCGCCTGCGCATGGCCCGTTTCGGTCAGCTGGTCATAATTTTCGCCGGCGCTGTCTGCCTGGCCATGGCGAATAAAAATGAGCTCAATCATAAGTCCTCAGGTTTTAAGCCGGTATGCCTTGCGATTTTTTTTAGCATCACAGGGCCGATTTCGACACCGTCATGAAATGCAAAAACATAGTCAG
>JAKQXK010000210.1 GCA_029561505.1 Spirochaetota bacterium
GGTGCCCGGTTTCCTCTTTTTTAAGAGGCAGCCGGGCTTTTTTTTTGCCCGTTTGGCATAATTTGCTTAGAATGAACGCTGACAGGAGCAACCGCTCGGTAAAGTTCTGTTTGGTGTTGGTACGTAGTACCAACACCAAACCGTCATTAAGAGAGGAAAGTCCGGACACCACGGGGTACGGGGCCAGAGAGATCTGGACTATCAGGATTTCTCACGAAATCCCGTTAGATGAACAGTGCCACAGAAAATATACCGCCGACGTCGTTTCTCGCGAAACGACTTTGGCAAGGGTGAAAAGGTGCGGTAAGAGCGCACCGCGCGGCCGAGAGGTCTGCGGCAGGGTAAACTCCCCCGGGTGCAATTTCGAGCAGCTGCAGATTTCTTCAGGGTTTCGACCTGGCTCACCCCAGCCGAAATTGTGCAGCGGGTAGAAAGCGAAGAGCAGAGGGGTATAACCCTCTGACAAGACAAATGGTTGCCAAAGGATATTTCGTTCTTACGAAATCTCCGAGACAGAATCCGGCTTATGAATGTCGTCAATCCGGCATGGTTTACCATGCCGGATTTTTTTATGTTTACGCGCCCGCTGCCACCTCAGTACATCGGGTATGACTTCATCGCTGATCTGGGTGTTGATCGCCGTCTATGCGGGCTTTTTCATATTTTTGCAGAAAATCATGAAGGACGCGTAAATGGTACTTGGACACTATGCCTCAGCATTTTTGCTGCGACCGCATCTGCCGCAGGCGCCGTTCTGGTTGTTGCTGCTGACTGCCAACCTCGCCGAGTTCTTGTGGCTCGCGCTCGCCCTCGTCGGCGTCGAACCGACAAAGCCCGAATCGATTCTCGATGCAACTTTTAATAATCTCGACGTGCACATGACGTACAGCCACAACGTTGTGCCAAACCTGATTCTGGGTGGCGTCGTGTTTATGCTGGTGCAGCTCATCTGGAAAAATAAAAAGCTCGCGCTGGGCGCAGCATTTTTGACCTGTTTGCATGTCTGGTCAGACTTCATAGTCGGGTTTCAACACGAACTCATCGGCCCCGACTCGATGAAAGTCGGTCTCAACTCGTATGGCAGATTCCCTTATGCGGCGATTCTGATCGAGTGGTTCTTTGCACTCGGCTGTCTCACGTATTTTGTCTGGGCAGAAAGGGCAAAGGGGCGCACTCTGGCGCGCAAAAAAATCGTGCTGCTCTACGCGGCCTTCACAATCGGCATTCTTTCATGGCTGCCGAATGCTTACACACCGATGAGAAAATTGCTGGGGTTATGAAAATGTCTGAAGAAAGAATAACGCAATTGGAGAACACCCTAAAGAAACTTTCGGCCGATCTGGACGAACTCAAGCTCTCACGCGCGCAAAAGGCGCTACGTGCCCTTCGCAGAAACAGACGTGCGCTGGGGGGATTTTTCGCGTGTATGGTTCTTTTGCCTGTTGCGCTGCATGCCTTTACGTACCCCAATGCCGATTTCGTCGCCGGCACCCCTGCGGTTGCCGCTGACGTGAATGCACGCTTCACTGCAATAAAAACGCGTTTCGACGATATGGAGAACAAGAGCTGGCGTCTTGTGAGCGAAACAGATGTCGGTGGCGCTACGAACCAGGTCGACATCACGGGCCTCAACGGTGACAGCGACTTTGAATACCAGATTCGCATCAAAATTATAAGCGGCGCGAACGGTGGCTATTATACGCTGCAGCCGAATGCTGATAGCGCGGGGGGTAACTACGCGTTGAAAGGCTGGAGCGGCAATGCTCATAATGATAACGTCGTAATCTCAACTACTGCTCTCGCAGTACCGGGAATCTATGTTGGGTTCACAAACGCGGTCAGTCAGCAGACGCTGTCTGAAACGAGTGTATTTTCGAAAGGCGGAAATTCCCGGGTGTTTTTGACGCAGCGCGCAAACGCCATCTCGGCCACGAACGTCACCGATTCTATCGGTACGACGTATACGGTCTGGAATAATTCAGGCAGCAATATCACTTCGTTCAGACTTGTGTCGCAGAATATCAACGGCATCGGCGTCGGTTCGCACATCGAAATCTGGGCGAGGCGTTAATCGTTATGGCCGCGGCGCCAGCTCCAGAAACTGCTGTAGACGTCGTCTTTTTCAAAGCCGCAGTTGGCGCATTTGTAGTGGTAGATTTCGTCCCAGTGCACATCGCGTGAGAAAATACCCGGGTCATAATCTTTTGGGTTGTCATATGATTTTCCGGTGACCTTGAGTTTTCGGCTTTTGCATTTCGGGCACTTGCTCGTCATCAGCCAACCGAACATGAGATAGCCGACAAACAGCCCGACGATTGCAAGAATCAGCCACGGTGTCATGCCGCGAAACAGGTCGGCGAAGCGAAAATCTTTCTGTGTCTCGTCGCTGTAGTTCACGACTGTCTCTGTGCCCGATTGGTAAATGGTCAGCACATCTGTGAAACGGCCATCGATATATGCGCCATACCATGTGGCTGATTTATCCCCCTTAGAAAATTCACGATCTTTCGGCACCTGCCGCAGCACCACTAGGTTCGTATAGATCGCTTCGAACCGCTCGCGGGCAAATGCACACCTGAGGCTGTAGAGCCGCTGCTTGAAATATGTGTACACGCATTTCGCGGGCTTGAATTGCTTAAAAAGAGCAAAGGGGGGATTTATAACTTCAAATGCGGTTTCATCCCAGCTTTGTGGGTTTGACACGTCTTGTGCCGCGGTCTTAACCGCATCGGGCGAACTGCCGAAGGTGACGTTGGTGAACGGGTTTTGGGCAGAGAGGTAAAGGGGAAACAAGAGAGCGAAGAGGGCTGAGGCGAAGAATGTGCGCATGGCCGTCAGCAGTGGGTCAGAATATGTTGTAAAGTGCGAGTGGATCGTTTTGGGGAAAGGCCCGAAAATACGATGTATTCTCGGGCTGAGCTGATGACTGCTTCAATCGGC
>JAKQXK010000357.1 GCA_029561505.1 Spirochaetota bacterium
ATTGGGCAGATGAGCTGCAACCCTTCAATCGGTGGTGTCGCGAAAGGCCACATGGTGCGCGAGGTCGATGCCTTGGGTGGTCTCATGGGCATCGCGACCGATCGGAGCGGTATTCATTACAAGATGCTCAACCGCAGCAAAGGCCCCGCCGTGTGGGGCCCACGCGCGCAGGCCGACAAGAAGCTCTACCAGAATGAAGTGAAGTTCATTCTGGAGTCAACGCCGAACCTCGACATATTGCAAGATAGTGTGGCGGATTTGTTAACCGAGCACAGTGGCCCAAGGGCCACTGTGCTCGGGATAGTTACCCAACGCAAACTCGAAATTCTCGCACCGGCAGTGGTCATCACCACTGGAACATTTCTCCGTGGTTTGATTCACGTCGGTGACTTTCAGACGCAGGCGGGGCGCTATGGCGACAAGAGCTCACAAGAACTCTCGCCTTCTCTCACGCGCATCGGTTTTGAATTGGGCCGCCTCAAGACTGGCACACCGCCGCGCGTGCATGGTGATACTATTGACTATTCGGTGATGCAGGTACAAGAACCCGATGCGGAGCCGCAGCCGTTCAGTTTCTCATTTGAGTACGCGAAAGAAAAACTCTGGCAGAAACAGATCGACTGCCATTTGACCTATACATCCCCCGAGACGCACAACATCATTCGCGGTGCGCTCGACCGTTCGCCGCTCTATTCGGGCAAGATCAAGTCGGTGGGCCCACGCTATTGCCCATCTATTGAAGACAAGGTCGTGCGCTTTGCCGAAAAAGAACGCCACCAGATTTTTCTCGAACGCGAGGGTCTGCGCACGCACGAAGTGTATGTGAACGGCATCTCGACGAGCCTGCCCGAAGATGTGCAGTGGGATATTGTCCGTTCTATCAAAGGTCTCGAGAACGCGCAGATCATGCGTCCCGGTTATGCGGTTGAATATGATTTTATTCAGCCGACTGAGCTTTATCCGACGCTCGAAACCAAGAAGGTGCGCGGGCTCTACCTCGCGGGACAAATCAACGGCACAACCGGCTACGAAGAAGCCGCCGCGCAGGGATTGATGGCCGGTTACAACATCATCTACCGCGCTCAGGGGCGTGGCGAATTTATTCTGAAACGCGACGAAGCGTATATCGGAGTTTTGATCGACGATCTTGTCAACAAGGGTGTGGACGAACCGTACCGCATGTTCACGTCGCGCGCCGAGCACCGGTTGACTCTCAGGCAAGACAATGCAGATTTTCGCCTGATGCACTTCGCGGCCGAACTTGGCATTGATGGTGGCTTGATGGCTGAATGCACAGAAAAATACACCCGCTACGAAACTTATAAAGAGGCGATTCGCAAAAAGAAGATCAGCGTGGCGCTGATCGAAAAACTTGAAGGGCAGGGTGTCAGCGTGCAGAAGGGTTCTGCGTATGAGTCACTGCTACGGCGGCCGCAGCTCACTGACGAATCAATCCAACTTGTTTTTGCCGATATTCGCGAGACATCGCCGGCGCTTGAACCGGTGACCGCCGAAGAAGAATTCAAGATCGCGATGGAAGTCAAATACGACGGCTATAACGAGCGTGAATCGAACCGCATTGAGCGGCGCGTCGGCAGCGAAGACCGCCCGATACCCGAAGATTTTGATTACGATGCGCTCGACAGCATCAAGTTTGAAGCGCGCGCCAAACTAAAGAAGATTCGGCCGCGCACCGTGGGGCAGGCTGCTCGCATTAGTGGGGTTGATCCGTCTGACATTGATATTCTGCTCATTG
>JAKQXK010000368.1 GCA_029561505.1 Spirochaetota bacterium
CTCTTCGACATTCTTTGCAGCAACAGACCAATGCCGCGGGTCGCCTTGCTGACAAACGAGCCGATGCGCAGGCATTTGTATTGATGAGGATTTTCAACAGCGAGGCGTTCAGTCGCGTATTTGACGTACGCGAGTGCGCCGTAAAATGCCAATAGGTGGGGCTTGAAATAATACGCCGTGTACGCCACGGTCATCTTTGGCTTCAGAGCCTCGGTGAGGGCAACCATTGGGTCGAGGCAGAATGCCATTGCCTGTTGAACTTCTTCGCGCTTCGCTTCGGCGACCGGCGCACCCACCGAGCCGAATGCGGGTGTGTAGAACAAATAATCGAGTGGTTCTTTAAACTGTTTAAGATGCGCGACAGATTCGGACTTATTCAAATCAATGCCGCTCAAGGTGAAATCCGCACCTTCGACTTTGCCCTCGCGCGAACTCGTCGACCAGATCTTGGCACGCGTATCTGCCTCACGGACCGCACGAATAGCGCATTGGCCGGCGACCCCACTGCCGCCGACGATGAGTACGTTCATGCTGCAAGGCTGCAGAGTCTCACCGTAACGAAAACCATTTTAAGGTTGAGCGCTGTGGCAATTAGCCCGAAGTATAGAGGGTGAAGCTATTGGTAATGATCACGCTGCTCGCAACCTTCGCGCCGGCGCTGCAGGCGGGTGAGAACACAGACGCCGGCAAAAAAAAGAAAACCCCGCACGCGACGATTGTTGTGCGACCCGGGCCACCGGTTAAACCGACACAGCCGGCGAAGCCCGTGGGCAATCTGAAATCAGATTGGGGTGGCTCGGCGCAAAACAAACGCTGATCAGACCGACTTGATTTCGGCCCTCAGCACCGGCAGACTTGCCGGGTAGTTCTTCTGCACAAACGCCAGCAGTTTCTCTCGCACTTCGGCGCGCAGATCCCAGCAGATCGCGCCAGAAGCTGCGCTCACCAGTGCGCGCAATTTATCGATGGGTACGCTGTAATCAACCCAGAAAAAAACAGTTCCAAGCACCTTTGCAGACCGGTGTGTCCAGTTTTGAAACGGTTTTTCGAGAAAATGACTGATGGGTACTATCAGACGTCTGAGATCCCAGATGCGCACCACCACAAACGTCAGAGTAATTTCTTCTATCACTCCCCATTCATTTTCAACAACGACGACATCGTCGTGGCGTATGGGCTGCGTGATCGCAATCTGAATGCCCGCCAGCAAATTGCCCAGCGTGCGCTGCGCGGCCAACCCCAGAATAACGCCGACGATGCCCGCCGAAGCCAGAATACCTGCACCGATGCGCCTGAATTCGTCGAAGCTCATAAAAATGAATCCGGCCGAAACCACTACGACAACGAAACTGAAGACTTTACGCAGAATCTGCACCTGAGTAAATATGCGTCGAGCCCCCTGATTGTCAGAACTATCAAGCGCCTGCTGACTCATGACAACTTTCTGCAGAACCGCACCAAGACGAATCAGCACCCATGCAACGAGCGCAATCGTCAGCGCCGAGAGCAGGTTCGCCATGAGAATATATGATGCATCATTGAGCTGAACCTTGAAATACGGTAGCGTAAAATGCAGCGCCACGAGCGGCAAGAACCAGCGAGTCGGTGCCTTGAGATAAGCGACCAGCGCGTCGTCAAATATCGACTGGGTGCGCCGTGCTATCAGGCTGATTGCGAACCACACTAATACATGAACCAACAAACCTGCAACCAATGCCAGCGAAAGCACTTTGTACGGTGACGCTGAAATCCATTGAGTCAGTTCGTTCCACATGCTGCACGGCGCAGGGCCGAGTCATTTCAGCAAGGAAAAGTCCGTAGAAAATTTCGACCTGCCGTCTTCGAGCGCGTGCACTGTCCGCAGAACCGCTTCAGTCTTCGGCACGACAACACCGTTGCCTCTTGCCGCCGACACAATCGCCCCGTGAATTTCGTCGACTTCTGTTTTTACACCACGCTCAACGTCTTGCAGCATCGACGTGCGAATTTTCGCATACTTTCTGCCGAGCACAAACAGCATCGTGTGTTGAATAAACCTCGGTAGCTCAGCAAAACGGTAGACCGAAATCGCACCTGGCACAACCCCCTCTTCGATGCGCAGGGCATGCATCAC
>JAKQXK010000371.1 GCA_029561505.1 Spirochaetota bacterium
TAACGAAGACCTGACGCACAAGGGCGAAGAGCCCGTTGCTTTCAGCCACGATTGCCGCGAAGGCATTTGCGGTTCATGCGGCGTGGTTATCGACGGCAAACCCCACGGGCCAGAGCGCGGCACGGCAACCTGCCAGCTGCATATGCGCAAATTTAAAGACGGCGACTCGCTGACCGTCGAACCATGGCGCGCGAAGGCTTTTCCTGTTCTGAAAGACCTCGTTGTTGACCGCTCGGCTTTTGACCGCATTCAACAGGCAGGCGGATATATCACCGTAAACACCGGTAGTGCGCCTGAGGCAAACCTGACTCCTGTTCCGAAGCCAATAGCCGATGAGGCATTTCTCGCCGCTGCGTGTATCGGTTGTGGTGCCTGCGTTGCGGCCTGCAAAAATGCGTCGGCGATGCTGTTTGTCGCGGCGAAAGTCTCTCACCTGGCGCTCTTGCCACAGGGCAAGGCCGAACGGGCAGAACGCGTGCGCAAAATGGTCGCCGCGATGGACGCCGAAGGTTTCGGCAACTGTACCAATACCGGTGCGTGCGAAGCTGAGTGCCCGAAAGAAATTTCCATTTTGCACATCGCGCGCATGAACCGTGAATACGCGAGCGCAGAACTCGTGAGCCAGTATTAACATGCGGCTGGGCGCAGTTTTCGGTCATGCGGTAATTGTGGCGGCGATGCTGCCCTTAACGCAGGCCTGCAGCAAAACACCTAAAAATAAGGCAGAGGCTATGAAAGACGTCAAAGAAAAAATGCGCAAAGAGACAAATCCGGTTGCGGTGATCGAGACCAGCCTCGGCACCATCACGGTTGAGCTCTACCGCCACGCGGCACCAAAAACAGTTGAAAACTTCGTGACGTTGGCGCGCGGCGAAAAAGAATTTACCGATACCGATGGCAAACCGGTAAAACGCCCCTATTATGATGGTCTCGTTTTTCATCGCGTGATACCCAACTTCATGATTCAGGGCGGCGATATCAAAGGCAACGGGACAGGCGGCCCAGGCTACCAGTTTGCCGATGAAATCAACGCGAAGGCGCTCGGTCTCGACAAAATGAAAGTTTCTTCTTCGCCAATGGCGATGCAAGAAGTCGGGCAGGTCGCCCGCACAGAAGTTTTCAAAAAACTCAATATCAAGAGCCAGCAAGACCTCACCGCAAAGCAAAAAGAAGCCGAAGCGATGTTCAAAACAGAACAAGACAAGTGGAAAAACAAAACAATGGAAGAACTTTTCACTGCGCGCGGCATCACCTACACGCCGGGTCTTGAGTCAGAATCGAACACCAAGGGTTCGCTGTCGATGGCGAACGCCGGGCCAAACACCAACGGCAGCCAGTTCTTTATCAGCGTTGCGGACAACATCTACCTCGATGGCAAACACACGGTATTTGGTCGTGTGATCGGTGGCCTTGAGGTTGCAGAAACAATTACCAAAGTTGAGCGTGATCAGCAAGACCGCCCGAAAACCAGTGTCGTGATGAAGAAGGTCACGATTCTCGAAAATTGAAGAATACTCTGAAGCTGGGTATTCTCGGCGCCGGCGGATTCACCGGGCAAGAACTCATTCGTCTGCTCAGCCGCCACCCTGGCGCAAATCTGCAATACCTGACTTCGTCTGAATACGCCGGTAAAAATCTCGGTGAGGTATTTCCCGCGCTGGCAACCCCGGCGGCGCGTGACCTGACTTTCGCGATGCATCCGCAGCAGCTGAGTGACCTGCCAGAGTTGGACGCCATTTTTC
>JAKQXK010000373.1 GCA_029561505.1 Spirochaetota bacterium
CACTGTGTCACGGTAACTCTGCAGCAGCTTGTGTGTTAAGCGGGCCCTGATAGTCTGAATAACGCTATCACCCGAAAATCTGCGCAGGTATTCATGCGTGCCCAGCAGGGCAAATGCCCACGCGCGCGGCGAGGTAAATGATTCGGTAAGAAAAATTGCGCGTTTAAACATCATGGCACAGAGTGTTCGGTGAGAGGCATTCTGCGAGCGCGCAACGCCCGTACCCGCGGCCCAGACGGCACGGGCATGAGAATCTTCGCTGCCAGCAAGATCATGCCAGATACGTTCATAGCTCATAAAATTGCGAAACCGGTCGCCATCGAGCGCATACCACAAGTACGCCAGATAGTTTGTTGCGAGCTTCTCCTGTGAAACGCGCATTTCGTCGTCGCCCAGCTCAACGAGAAGACAAGTCAGAATAAACGCCCGGGCATTATCGTCGGTGCAATAACCCTCGGCAAAATTCGGCACCGTGATGATGGCGTGTTGCAAAATGCCCGTTGAATCGGTCATTCGGGCAACGTGATCGGTTTTGAGCGGCGGTACAAACTCGGCGCGGCTGTCGAGAGTCCATTCGGCAAATGCATGGCGCGGCGCGACCAGATGCTCGCGGCGCACCTCACGAAAGAGCTTCAGGTAAGCACGAGCCACTTCTGACCAGACCATGTGCCGGCCCGACGCATACGCACGGCGCTGCGTCTGGGTCAGGCTATGCTCGTCTTCGAGAAAGTGGCACACTGCCTTGGCGATGGCGGGGGCATCTCTGAACGGCGCGAGCTGCCCGGCATTTTCTGCGAGCAGCTCTTGCGCATGCCAATAAGGGGTTGAAACGACAGCCTTACCGGCACCGAAAAGATACGCAAGCGTGCCTGAGGTAATCTGCGCTTCGCTGAGGTAGGGTGTGATATAGATATCTGTCGCACCGATAAATTCGCGCAAATCGTGGCTCGAAACGTACTGATTGTAGAAAATGACCTGCTTGCTGACACCAAGGTCGGCAGCGAGACGTTCGAGACTCAACCGGTATGTTTCACCTTCGCTCGCGAGCAGATTCGGGTGTGTCGCCCCGAGCACCACGTAAACCACCTGCGGGTGCGCAGCAATAATCTCTGGCAATGCCCGAATCGCATATTCGATTCCCTTCGCGGGCGACAACAGGCCAAAAGTGAACAACACCTTCTTGCCGGCGAAACCAAACTGTGCCTTGTAGTGACTCGATGCGTCGAACGGCAGATCGGGAATACCATGCGGTATCTGTACTATTTTTTCAGGGGCGGCTCCGTAAACTTCGGTGAGAATTTCGGCGCCCTTATGCGCCATCGCGACGATGCGATCGCTTCTTTGCAATAATTCATTCATGACGCGGCGTTGGCCCGCGTTCGGTTCACGCAAAATGGTGTGAAGAGTCGTGATAACCGGCATGCGCACTTCGTTCAGCAGGCTCAAAAGATGGCTGCCCGCGGTACCGCCGTAGATACCGAATTCATGTTGAACGCAGAGAATGTCGACTTCGCTAAAATTGAGAAAGTCGGCGGCACTGCGGTATGACCTCAGATCTTTTTCTTCAATTTCAATGCGAACGCGGTCAGAGTATTCATAACCACCGGCGCGATCGTTGACCGCGCAGATAAAAACTTCTGATTGTGATGACTCGAGCGCGATGGCCTCGCTCAAATCATGCGTGAAAGTCGCGATGCCGCACTGTCGCGGCACATAGTCGCCGAGAAAGGCGATGCGCGCCGCTGAGGGCCTGTCTATGGTCTATTCCGTTGCATACAGTTTCTTGCTGTAACGAGTCAGGGGGTCAAAGAGTATAATGTTTTGCGGCCAGAACGCAGAAGGCGCGTCACAGCTGAAATCGCGCCACAACATTCTGCAGAGCCGATTCAGCATCGGCAAGAGTGGCCCCGAAACTGATACATCCTTCTTCATGCCCTGCCATTACCAGCACCCGCACCACTTTCAGGTTCGTTGAAACAAAGAGCCGCTGCATCTCGCGCGCCATCGCAGGTGTGCCGTAAGGTATAGACGGGTCGGTTGTCGGCAGCTCGTTCTGCGCCCTGAGCCAAAGGCCGCGGTGGTGCACATGTACCACCGCGCCGATCGCCGCATCGAGTTCGTAGACTGCTGCGTGCGTCAGTGATTCTGAAGATGCCTGTATGGCGCCCGCGCACACGACGCGGTTACCGGCAATGTCGTAGTCAACGACGCGGCTAATATGTTTCGGCTGAAGGTGAGGCAACGCCCCGGTCTGGCTGCCGGTTATAAAGAAGCCAGACGCACCACGCGGCTTTTCGCTGATATTGCCAAAACCGATTCCGTCAGGGTAAACGCCGATAAACCCCTTTGAAAGCAACCTGTCACGGCACGCAATCAGCCCCGCCACGACACCAGATTCAGGTGCCTCACCTTCAAGCCATTCAACTTCATATTTGGTAACGCCTTCGTCGCGCACACGGCTGCTTAAGGTGGTGCGAATGGGTTGTCAGGCGCAAAACGGAAAACTGGCGCATTACAGATAAAAATCCTATATTATGGGAACTAAATCCCATGCTGAGAGGTCATACCGTTATGCAGACACCGATCGCGATTCTCTGCTCATCTTCTGCGTGGGGCGGGCTTGAACTCAATGTGCTGCGCCTCGCCCGCTGGCTCAAGGCTGCGGGCAAAGAAGTGCTGCTCATCGGCAAGGCCGAGACTCCACTGGCAGTTGAGGCAGAAAGAAATGGGGTGGATTTCCATGCGATCAGGCCAACCTCGCGCTATTTCGATTATGCGTCGGTGAAGAAAATGCGCGCGCTCGCCGAAGCGCAGGGTGTGGGTGCCCTCATCGTGAATACGAACGCTGACCTGTTTCGCGCGGTCATGACCAAAGTGTTTACGCACACGCCGCTGAAAGTTGCCTACCTGCAGCACATGCAGATCGGGCAGGCCAAACGCGATCTCTACCACACCTGGCTCTACAAAAAACTCGACGCGTGGATCTCGCCGCTCGCTGGCCTTGCGAAACAGGTTTTGCAGCTGACGCGCCTCGCCCCTGAAAAACTGCACGTGGTGCCACTCGGTATTGAACTGCAGCAATTCGAACGCCGCAGTGCCGATCGGTCAGAGGCAAGGCGCACGCTGGGTTTACCGCAAGACACTCTGATAGCAGGCATCGTCGGCAGACTCGACCCGCAGAAAAACCAGGCGATGCTGCTGCGCGCTGCAGCGCAGCTGATTCACGAAGGGTTGCCGCTAAAGATTCTCATCGTCGGCGCCAATACACTCGACAACAAATCAGATTACCAGAGGGAACTCGAAATACTCTGCGCTGAATTGCAGATTTCTGAATCTGTTTTTTTCCGTCCGTTTATGCAAGACCCTGGTCTCGCGTACGCAGCGCTCGACGTCTTTGTGCTGACGTCAGAAAAAGAAACGTATGGCATGGTTACCATTGAAGCCATGGCTGCAGGCCTGCCCGTGCTTGCCACGCGCAGCGGCGGCACCCCCGAACTCGTCGATGACGGCCAAACGGGAATATTGTTCGACCCGCAAAATGACGAAGGCCTGAGAACGTCGCTGCGCTTGTTGATTCAAGACGGCGAGCTAAGGGCAAGACTCGGCCGTGCCGGGCAGCAAAAAGCCGCGCTGCGTTTTTCGCACGAGCAGCAGATCGCGGGTGTCTTGCGCGCGATCGACGCTTAGGCCCGTCGCATCG
>JAKQXK010000385.1 GCA_029561505.1 Spirochaetota bacterium
GCGGTGAAGCCCGGTGAGAGTATACGCTCTGGCCGGTGGTGGTGGGAAGACCCGGATAAAAAAGAGTGCGGACTGCATATACACAAATGAACACTGAAATTTTGAAATCCCCCGCTGTGCGCAGCCACCTCGACTACCTCGAGTCTGAGGCCGTGATGATTTTGCGCGAAGTCGCGGGCCAGTTCGAGCGGCCTGCGCTGCTTTTTTCTGGTGGCAAAGATTCGATCGCGATTGTGAAGCTGGCAGAGAAAGCATTTCGACCCGCGAAGTTTCCATTTCCGCTAGTACACGTCGACACGGGCCACAATTTTGATGAAGTGATTCGCTATCGCGATGACATGGTCGCCCGCCTCGGCGAACGCCTGATCGTCGCAAGCGTTGAAGACAGTATTCGCCGCGGCACAGCGGCAGAAGAAAAAGGCAAGTTTCCGAGCCGTAACGCGATTCAGGCGGTGACGCTGCTCGAAGCGATCGCCGAACACCGTTTCGACTGCTGCATCGGCGGCGCACGCCGCGATGAAGAGAAGGCGCGCGCCAAAGAGCGCATTTTTTCGGTACGCGATGAGTTCGGCGGATGGGACCCAAAAAACCAACGCCCCGAGCTCTGGCATCTCTATAACGGCAACATACACCACGGCGAGAACGTGCGCGTGTTTCCGCTCAGCAACTGGACAGAACTCGACGTCTGGCTGTATCTGAAGCGCGAAAATGTTGACCTACCCTCGATCTATTTTTCGCATGAGCGCGAAGTTCTGCCCTACATGGGCCAGATTTTTCCAACTTCGAAATTTGTGACGATTGATGCGGGCGATGAAATCACCCGGCGCAAGGTACGCTTTCGTACCGTCGGCGATATGACGTGCACGGCTGCGATGGAATCAGAAGCCGCCGACGTTGATGCAATTATTCATGAAATCATGACAACGCGCAGCGCTGAACGCGGCGCACGCCTTGACGACAAACGTTCTGAGGCGGCAATGGAAGAGCGCAAAAAGACGGGGTATTTCTAAGTGGGGCAACGCGTGCGTGCAATCGGCTACCGTGGGGTAATATCATGGATCTGATGCGGGTCTTCACATGCGGCTCGGTCGATGACGGCAAAAGCACGCTCATCGGCCGGTTGCTCTATGATTCAAAATCCATTTTTCAGGAACACCTCGACCATATCGAATCGAAAGACCGCATCGGCGACGGCGAACTCAATCTGGCGCTACTCACCGATGGGCTTAAGGCAGAACGTGAACAGGGAATCACAATCGACGTCGCTTATAAATATTTTTCAACGCCGAAAAGAAAATTTATTATCGCAGACACTCCGGGGCATGTTCAATATACACGCAACATGGTGACGGGCGCGTCGCTCGCCGATACAGCGATCATTCTCATCGATGCGCGCCAGGGCATTCTCGAGCAGACACGGCGACACAGTTTTATCTCGCACCTGCTGCGCGTGCCACACCTGATCGTGTGCATCAACAAGATGGACCTGGTCGATTACAGCGAAGCGCGCTTTAATGAAATCGAACGCGATTTTAAAGCGATGTCATCGGGACTCGACTTTCAACAGACGACGCTGATTCCGATTTCGGCGTTGAAGGGCGACAACATCGTGAACGCTTCTGAAGCGATGGCGTGGTATAAGGGCCAGCCGCTCTTGAAGACACTTGAAGACAGTACCGTTCACAGCAAAACCGCGCACGGCACGCGTTTTACCGTGCAATACGTGTTGCGCCCGCAGAATACCGAGCTGCATGATTTTCGGGGTTTTGCGGGTATTCTGCGCTCGGGTGAGATAGCGGTCGGTGATCGCCTGCGCGTCGAACCTTCGGGTGCCGAAGTGACAGTGACCGCGCTGCACTATTCCGGCAGCAAGACAGACCGGCTCTTTGCGACTGATTCGGGAGTCATAGAAATTGACCGTGACGTCGATATCAGCCGCGGCGACCTGTTCGTCGCGGCGTCAGAACCCGTGCAGCGTGCAGCACTTTTTAGGGCGCGGCTGACGCATCTCGACACACAAGCACTGAAACAGGGTTTTCCTTATTACCTGCTCTGCGGCACGCGCAAAATCAAAGCCATGGTCAAATCGGTCGAGCGCAAACTCGATATCCATACGCTCGCTTTTGCGAATGCTGAAGCCGGCGCTTTGGTGCAACTCAACGAAATCGCCGAAGTGACAATTAAGACAGCGCAACCGATTCAGTTCGACAGCTATTCTGACAACTGGACAACCGGCGCGGCAGTGCTCGTCGATTCGCAAACCAATATGACATCGGCGGCGCTGATGTTCACCGAAATCGCAGAATGATGAGCACGCCTGCAGTACGGGGTCGTGTCACGATAGCCGGCGCAGGCCCGGGCCAGCTCGAACACCTGACTCTGGCCACGTTGCGAGCCATTCATGAGGCGGATGTCATTCTCTACGACGCGCTCATTGATGATTCAATTATCGCCGAGTTTCCGACGAGGGCCGAGCAGCTGTTCGTGGGCAAACGCTGTGGCAACCACGCCTATACGCAGACAATGATTATCGCGGCCATGATCTCACACGCGATGCAGGGAAAACACGTTGTCAGGCTCAAGGGTGGCGACCCGGCCATCTTTGCGCATTTGACCAGCGAGCTCGAAGCTTTGCGCGAATTGCAGATCGAAGTCAGAATTCTACCCGGCGTCACCGCGATGCTGACCGCTGCTGCCTGTCTCAAAACGCCGCTGACAGCCCGAAAAACCAACAGGCATATCTGGGTCACCGACGGCCATTCTCCCGATCTCGCAACACACGCGGCGGCGATGGCAGTTTTTCCGGGTACCTTGGTGTTTTATATGGGAGCCGGCCGTGCTGCGCAAATCGCACAACTTCTTTGCGCAGCGGGCATGCGCACCGATATGCCCGCTGCGCTCGTCGAGAATGCGGGTAACAGCGATGCCGTCACCTCGGTTGCCACAGTTGCGGCGTTTCGCAACGGTGAACTCGCACGCCGCACCGCAGGCCCGGGCATATTGATGGTCGGTTCGGCAATCGCCGGTGAATCGAACACAGACGATCTCGGGGCTGCGAAGCATGTTTTTGCCGCTGAGCTTTAATCTCGAAGGCAAAAAGATTCTGCTGGTAGGCGGAGGCAAAGCTGCGCTTGAGAAATTTGCGCAGCTCAGCCGGGCCGGCTGCAGACTCATCATCATCGCGCCGTGGTTTTCTGAGGCGATGCAGGCCGCACTGGCGAAGCCGAATCTTTCGCAGATCGAAATCCACAACAGAAAATTTGAAGATGCCGATATCGAAGACTGTTTTATGGTCTTCACCGCTGTCGACGACGAAAGCGTCGCCGAACATATCTTTCGCCTCTGCCGCTCGCGTAACCTTCTGATCAACAGCGCCGATGACAAGGCGCGGTGCGATTTTTACACGACCGCGGTGATCGATCGCGGCAGCATACAGGTGGCGGTATCGACGCACGGGCGTTTTGCGGGCGTGAGCGCAATCTTGCGCCGGCATCTTGAAGAGCTTTTTCCCGCTGAACTTGAAGACGACTGGGAAAAAATCTTCGCGCTCAGGGCGCGTGCAGTTACTTTACAGTCTGCCATTGAAAAAAAGTCTGTCATAACAGACATCGTACGGCAGATCGAAAGCCGCTACTTTGGCAAACAGACAAACGGAGTCGGTGATGAGCGCAGGCAAGATTGAACTTTCAGAAGTCGAAGGCATAAAAGAGAAATCGAATCTGCTGCGCGGTACTATTGCCGAGGGTCTCGCCGACGGCACCGACAAGTTCAGCGACGACGACAAACAGCTCTTAAAATTTCATGGTCTCTACCAGCAAAAAGACCGCGACAAAAAGCAAGATGGAGACCCCGAAAAGGTCACAACCTTCATGCTGCGCGGTCGAATTCCCGGTGGCAGGTTGACGGCCGAACAATACCTCGCGTGGGATTACCTCGGTGAAAGGTTTGGCGGCGGTGCGCTGAGGCTCACAACACGCCAGTCGGTGCAGCTGCACGGCCTTCTCAAAGAAGATCTGCGTGCTGTCATGCAAGAGATAGACCGCGTGGGTTTGACCTCGGTCGGTGCCTGCGGCGACGTCGTGCGCAATGTGACCGAAGCGATTAACGTAACGGGATCGCCGATCTACAACCAGCTATCAGAGTATTCGCAGATTCTTTCAGACTATTTCAAATTTGAGTCGAGCTCATACGTTGAGATCTGGCTGAACGATGTGCAGCAGAATCCCGTGGCGAATGAGCGTATTTACGGCAAGACGTATCTGCCCCGCAAGTTCAAAATAGCCGTGACCATTGCAGGCGACAACAGCGTCGATATCTACACGAACGACATGGCCTTTGCCGCGACGCACAGCAATGGCAAGATAGATGGATTTTTTGTTTTTGCCGGCGGCGGGCTCGGCATGACGCACAACAAGCCCGAAACTTTCCCACGCGCCGCCGACCTTTTGGGTTATATATCCGCCGAGGCGCTGCTGCCCGTTGCCACTGCAATTGTCACCGCGCACCGCGACTATGGCGACAGAACCGAACGCAAGCATGCGCGCCTGAAGTATGTGCTCGCCGATAAAGGTGTAGAATGGTTTCGATCAGAGGTTGAAAGCCGGTCAGGAATCAAACTCAATACGACCCGGCCATTGCCAGCGTGGAAGGTGCCTGAGTACCACGG
>JAKQXK010000386.1 GCA_029561505.1 Spirochaetota bacterium
AAATGACGGTGACGGGTAGTTTGGTATCGGCCATGGGCGCATGTGGTAACTACATCCGCCCTGTAAACTATAATGAAAATTCGTTATCATTAAGAAAATTGATTATGTTGCGGAAATGCGAAAGACGACAGATGTACTGATTATTGGCGGGGGCCCTGCTGGCCTTGCTGCAGCGATGGCACTCGGGCGCATGTTGCGCACCGCGCTTGTCTGTGACGACTCGCGGCCACGCAATGCCGCATCGAGCCACGCGAACAATTTGCCCGGGTTTGACGGTATTCACCCCGCCGAGTGGCGCGCGAAGGTTCGGCAAGAACTGACAAAATACAAGACTGTCTCGTTCTTTGATGGCGCTGTGCTTTCGGTCACCGGCGAAGACCAGCTGTTCGTCGCCACGCTCGCCAATGGCGAAAGGCGCAGCTTTCGCAAGGTGATTTTGGCGCACGGCATCGTCGACCGACTGCCCGAGGTAACGGGCTTTCACGAACTCTGGGGCCAGTCTGTCTTTCATTGCCCCTATTGCCACGGTTTCGAAGTTCGGGGCAAGCGACTCGGGGTTGTCGCGAATGGAAAGTTTGCCGAACATCTGACCCCAATGGTCGGTGCGCTTTCGGCGGATGTCATTCTCTTCACGCAGGGCAAGTCGCAGCTTGCGCCAACGACCCTTGCCACGTTTCAGAAGCGCGGTTTTCAAATCGTCGAATCTGCAATCACCGCTCTCGAATACAAAGCGGAAAAACTGGAGGCAGTTATCTGTGGGCCAGATCTCAGGTTCAATCGCGACGCGCTTTTTTTGGGGCCGATACCGCCCCTCATAATGAAATCCGCTATCGGCGAGACGTTGGGCTGCGAAAAAAATGAGATGGGCTTCTATAAAGTCGACGAGATGCGCCGCACGACAGTGCCCGGGGTCTTTGCCGGTGGCGATATCATGTCCATGGCCCACTCGGTGGCTGGCGCTATGGCCGCCGGGCAAATGGCAGGCGCGGGTGCGGTAATGGAACTCGTCACGACCTAGCACAATCGGGCGGGTTGCCCTTACGCCGGGAGTGTTTGCGTTGTATGGCCGCATGTAAATAAATCTTAATTCCCAATAAAAACGGTCGCCAAAGTACCTGACTGACCATTTAATGATATTGATAGCTCATTATCAATATTTTGTTGCCAGTCAGACTCGCATCCCATTGCTGCCTTAACCCAAAAAAATGGGCAAACCCTAAGAGAGGCATCTATGAAAAATAAATCACTGATAATTATGACCGGCATTTTGACCCTTACAATAGCAGCGTGCAATAACAAAACCCAAGAAGAGGCTTCGCTCAATACCACGACGACACAGTCGCTCGGCTCTGGCTCCATCGCCTTTGTCTCAGAAAGAAACGACAATGACAATGAAATCTACTTGATGAACCTGGCCGACCAGCGGGTCATTCGGGTTACGACTAATACCGGTAACGACCTCGCACCCCGGTTCAACCTAGACGGCAATAAGCTTCTCTTCAACAGCCGGCGCTCTGTTGCCCACGGCCATAACAGGCCCGAAATCTATAGAATCGAGTTCCCTGCAAAGACCGTCGAACGGATGACGACGACGGCAACAACCGACGAGAACCAGCGGGGCGCGTGGTATCCCGATGACAATAGCATTATTTGGCAAAGAGGCACCTACTTTCCGACGGGGTATCTGCGCTTCATAAAAATGGATGTCACATCAAAAGCTGAAACAGTTCTTTACGACACCGGCAGCAAGCTGCACGCAGCGCCGGCCATTTCACCTGCCGACGCAAATGCGCTCGTGTTTCAGTCGAACAAAGACGTTGCTACAACATTTCCCAGCCGACTTTACAAAATGAATCTCACGACATCTACCGTTACCAACTTCGTGTGGCCCGACAACGGCGACGCAACCGCCGGCGGCTCAGATATTGACCCACGCTGGTCGCACGACGGTCAGTACATAGCGTTTGCCTCTGCCCGAAACGGCGGCGATGACTACAGGCATATCTACGTCGTGAAGGCCGACGGCTCTGAGCTTACACAAATTACGACAGGTGACTTCTCCGATTCTTCGCCCGATTTTTCACCCGACGGTGAAGAGATCGTATTTCAGTCAGACCGCGATGGGCAAGAATACAGTATCAACATCGTGAATATCCAGACTAAGGCAGTGAGAGCGGTTGGCGAAGGCAGAACACCAGTTTGGTCGGCCAACAATCTCTCAGAACTGGGTTATTGAACAGCAGCCGAAGCGGCGTAGATTTCATGTCTCGTCGCTTCGAGTTCTCTTGCCCCATGAGTTCACATAAACAGCCCCCATTCGCTGCGCTCTGTCTCGCGGCATTGCAGATGCGCAGTTGCCATGGCGACCGTGTTCGCGAAGTCGTAGAAGTCTTCGCGCGTAAACGCGACCTTGAGGTTGTCGAATGTCAAAACAGTATGCCCGCAGGCATAGGTCTCAGCCCGCGCGACCTTGCCCTGCGCGAGCAGCTCGCCACAGCGATGCGGCCGGCGTTGATGAAGAGGATTGCTCTGGTTTTCCATAGTGGCAGCCTGAGCAAGCTGGCTACCCTGTCAACCTAATTGAGAATGATTCTCACTTGCTTTTAACTACCCATGATGCGCACCAGCTGCACCATCTCGGGCTCAACGGCTCGTACACCCACCGTTGCCTCTATCAGATAAGCAGGTATAATATGCCCGCCGCGCATTGCGGTGAAAACCCCCGTCATACGATTTTTCAGAAAACGAACCGCCGCTTCGCCCATACGCGAACCCCAGACGCGGTCGTGTGACGTGGGCGAACCACCGCGCTGAATGTGCCCGAGCACAGAGACTCTGATGTTGAAGCCGACTTTTTGCTGCACCGTTTCAGCGAGCTTAAACGCACCACCACTGTCGTCACCTTCAGCGACCACGACGATACCAAAGCGTTTACCTTTCTTACGACCGTCGAGCAGACGTTTGGCTACGACATCCGCGTCGGTTTTTTCTTCGGGTATCACCACGTCTTCGGCCCCTGAGGCGAGCCCCACAGAGAGCGCGATCTGCCCCGATTTGCGCCCCATCACTTCGACAAAAAACACGCGGCCATGCGAAAGCGCCGTGTCTCTGAGTTTGTCGATCGCTTCAACCGCAGTCTGCACCGCAGTATCAAACCCGATTGTATAGTCAGTGCCGGGAATATCATTGTCGATCGTGCCCGGTATGCCGACGACCTGGCCCTTGTAGATTTCGCTGAGCGCCATGAGACCACGAAAAGATCCGTCGCCGCCGACAACGCACAGCGCATCGATCTTTGCGGCCACGAGGTTGTCCGCAGCTTTTTTCAGACCTTCTGGGGTTTGAAATTCGGCAGAGCGCGCAGTGCCAAGCACGGTGCCACCCTGGTTGATGATCATGCCCATATCACGCGAACTCAGTTCGCGGATTTCATTGTTCAAGAGACCTTCATACCCGTTTTGAATGCCGAACACGTGGTAATGTTCCCAGAGAGCAGAGCGCACAAACGCCCGAATTGCCGCGTTCATTCCCGGTGAATCGCCGCCAGAGGCGAGAATCGCTACGCGTTTATCTTCGTGTCTATTTCCCACCTCATCCCCCAACCCCTTCTCCTAAAGGAGAAGGGGAGCTTTGCAAACCCCTCTCCTTTAGGAGAGGGGTCGCGCTCTCGCGCGGGGGTGAGGTTATTGCCATTTCGGTCTCCTTTTCTCTACAATAGACCTGAGCCCTTCTTGCGTGACTGCGCTCGTCATGATCGTGGCGAGCGCATGCGCATCGTTATCTGTCAGCTCGGCGAATATTTTTCTGTAAGGTTCGGTACGTGCCCTTTTCATGCCCGTCAAAGTCTGCAACGGGCTTTTGGCGAGTTTTTCTGCAAACTTCAGAGTTTCGCTCAGCAGGGTCTCTTCTGAATAAATCTCGTCAGCCAGGCCAATCTCTTGCGACTCAGGTCCCTTCAGCGATTTACCCGCGAAAAGTATGTCTCGAGTTTTCTGAATGCCGATCAGATCTTGCATATAACGCGCCACAAAAGCGGGAAAATTCATGCCGAGTAGCGCCTCGGGAAAACCAATTCGCGCTGACTTGTCTGCCATGAATCTCCAGTCTGAAAAAAGTGCAAAGACAGCCCCTGCCCCCATTGCATGTCCGTTGAGGCATGCAATGATGGGCTTCTCAAAAAAGAAGAAATATTGCGCCGTCTCGTTCACCAGCCGGCAAACCTGGTGATTGTATTCGAATGTCTGCCCGAGAAACAGCGCCGGTTCAAAACCGTTGGAAAAATACCCCGAATCATTGCCGGTGAATATAACAACCCTCACCTCTTCGTTGCCCGCGAGCGCACGCAGCGCGTCGCGTATGCCTTCGAAGCTGTCTGCAGTCAGCGTATTGGCTGCATTGTGGTTGATCTTGATGAGGGCGACACGATTACGTATCTGCGTATCCAGGCTCATGGTGCAAGGCTGCACCGAGATTTGCGCCGTCAAGGATGACGTCTTCGCGCAAACCATAGGTCATATCAGAATTTTTCATACGAACCTGAATTTATGACGATAGGTTCACTGCCGAGCGAGCTTTTTGCACTGGCTGCACCCGTGCGTGCAGACTTTGCAGCCATGGCCTGCTTGAACGTATTTGCCGCCGAATAACCGTGTGAAATCGCGGCCCCTTCGCTTGCGAAGCTGAAAAACTTCAGACCTTCAATGAGGGTAGCTGTCTGCGAGCTCATCTCTTCGGCGGTCGCGGCCAACTCTTCAGCGGCCGAAGCCGTCTGCTCTGTCGTTTGGTTCAGGCGCCCCATAGTCTCGCTAATCTGCTGAGCAGCCTGATTCTGCTCTTCTGATGCATGGCGAATTGCCAATACCTTTTGCGCGGTGTTGTGCATACCATCGGTAATGAGATTCAGCGAAGCTGCTGCATTTTCTGAAACAGCCGAGCTATCGCGAAGCAGAGCCTGAATTTGTTTTGCGGCCTGGCCGCTCGTTTCGGCGAGCTTACCAACTTCGGTGGCGACGACGGCAAAACCCCGCCCGTGTTCACCGGCCCGCGCAGCTTCGATTGTTGCATTCAGGGCCAGAAGATTTGTCTGTGCCGCGATTTCTTGTACAATCTGTATGCGCTCTGAAATATTATTCATAGAGGCCACAGCATCGCGAATGTTTTCAACACCGGTTTTGGTGACGTTCACAGCTACACTTGCTGTTTTGTCTGTCTCTACCGCGTTCTGCGCGTTCTTCTGAATCAAGTTAACCATTTCACCCAGCGCTGCGCCCGTTTCTTCAACATGCGCCGCCTGATCCATGGCCCCGTTATTGAGCATTTCGGCCGTGCTCGATACCTGCTGCGCCGCCAGCGCAATCTCAGATGCGCCCTGGTGCACCTGTCGCAAGACGCCGCGCAGTCTCTCAGCCATAATCTGCAGCGAGTTCATGAATGCGCCAATTTCGTCGTGCGTGTCGGCCCTGATTTCAAATTCAAGGTTGCCCGTTGCCAACCTTTCTGAAATTTGCATTGCTTCATCGAGTGACCGGGATATCTGCTTGAGAATAAACCAGCCAACAAATGCTGAGAGCAAAGCGCCAACGAAAGTCAGTAGAAGCACCGTGAGTTGCTTCACCCTGAGTAACCACGCCCGGGCCTCAAGCCGCGTCTGTAACTCTTGCGTGGCGCGGGTAAAAAGTTCACCCGCAACCTTGGCTGCAGCCATCGCTGCTACACCCGTCTTTTCACGACCGTCACCCCTGCCCGTGTTTGCCCGCAGTTCTTCAAGCGATCGCAGCGTTTCGTCGAACTGTTTTTCAAAGAGGTTCTTCTTATCATTCAGATAAGTCTGAATTCGCCAGCGATTTTTTTCGAGTTGTTCTGTAAGGTATGAAATGATGCCCCGATTTGCGTCGCGTGCAACAGTATTTGTGAAGTAATTCAGTTTCATCAGTTCAACCGCTTCTATCATGGGAGCGACAATATGGTGAGAGAGCTGGTTCAGATAATAGCTTGCGGCTTCAGGTTCGAGATCGAGCAAAGATTTTTCAGAGACAACCCCCTGAAACACCATAATCGCGTGAATCGTTTCAGAATGCAGGTTGATGTGCCCGACACGGTCGGCCTTGAGATTGGTGTCAGACAAATAAATCAGCTTTGCCCGCAGGTCAGACCAGACAATTTCAAGATCAAGAAACTTCTTCTCTCGAGTCTGCGTTGCATCGATTTCTTCGACAGCCCGAACCAGCGCAGCACTCGCAGCCTTGAAATCTGCGTCCGCTTCGCCCGGCAACCCGGCGACTATTGACCGCCGCTGCTGCACTGCCTGAACCAGACGTTGCAGGGGCGCCGAAAAGTGTACACCTGCAACCTCGAGACGGGTTGAGAGAATGTCTTCAGACGTTTTGAGAAAGAACTGCAGAGACAGATATATGAGCGGGAGCACCAATAAAATGGCGGCGATTGACATTTTCGTGCGCACGCGCATGTTTGAGAGCAGAGACCTCATCGTTCAATTCTCGACCTGAAGTGTGCTTTCGTTGATCTTTTATTTCATTGACGGGTCAGGTTTCGACCCCGGCCAATCGGCGAATATGAAGATAATCGCTACCCCTGAGGCCCCGGCTGCGGTCGGGCCATACTCGCAGGCAATTCTTGCGGGTGACTATCTGTTTCTTTCGGGCCAGATACCCCTCGTACCCGAAACGGGCCTGCTGGTCGCCGAAGACGTAAAATCACAGACCGAACAGGTGATGAAGAACGTGCGTGCCGTCTGCGAGGCTGCAGGCGGCGGTCTCGGCAAAATTGTTAAATGTACGGTCTTTTTGACAGATTTGGGGCAGTTTCAGACCATGAACGAGGTATACGCTGCCCATTTTGGGGATCATAAACCCGCCCGTTCGACTATTCAGGTTTCTGCGCTGCCTCGCGGCGCTTCGGTCGAGATAGAAGCGATAATGTATTTGAAATAAAGCCCCGGTCTGACGAGAATTACCTATATGATCTCTGATTTTATTCTGAAACTGATCTCGAACCCGAACTTCAACGGTCAACCGATCAGCATGATCGAGCAGCAGATCAGCAACTTTGTTGAACAAAACAAGCAACAAATGTCTGCAGTGATTGCTAGCCAGAAATTTTATCCCGGGCTTGCGGGTGACAAAGCGACCGACAAGCTGATTCAAGACGTGCGCACCTATATTTCGCAGACCATTGTCGACAAAGCCCGGCAGGTTGTACCAGGCT
>JAKQXK010000391.1 GCA_029561505.1 Spirochaetota bacterium
AATCTTGATGGTTCTCTGCCTTCTGCCAGCGGCCCCGCTCGCGGCCGCAGACGGCAGTGAAATACAGGCCAGCCGGCACGCTTCGGCGGGCGACAGCTTCGACCTGACCTCTGACCAGCTCGAAGCCGGCCGTGAGGCGCAGCCGAATGTCATATACGGATATAAACTCGACACGATGCGTAAGGCTGAGAAGCCCGCTTTCGTCACCCTGATCGACGCGCACAACTACGCGCGCGGCCAGGGCCTCGCGCAGCGAGGTGTGCTCTTCAGCTATCAAAACCGCGCGGCCCGCGAAGTCCGTTTCGTCGCCGACATTCCGGGCATGGCGCCACAGGCGATGCGCCGCAACCAGTACGGCGTGTGGATCTATTATTACGTGCCGCCTGAGATTGTGCACGCGGCACCCACGAAAAAGGTACGTTACAAATTCTGGGTCGATGGCCTTTTCACCGTCGACGACACGCATGAGCAGCACGAAAAAGACTCTTCGGGCACTATGGCCTCAGTCTTTCATCTGCTGCATGACCATTTCGCCGCGAGTTCGGGCGTCTTCGTGCTCGACACTCCGGTGAACCACGGCCGTGAAGTGCTGTTTCGCATTCCCGCGGGTGACGCAGAAACCGCAAGCGTCGCCGGCGACTTCAACCGCTGGAGCGGGCAGCGCGACTACCTGGTGCGCAGTGAAGAAGGTTACTTCGAACTGAAGAAGATAATTCCGCCGGGTGAATATACGTTTCTATACCGAGTCGATGGCAAACTGACCCAGAAGGTCTCAACTGCCAAAAGCCGCATGCACCCCGTCTACGGGCGCGTGAACTATTTTGTTGTGAAGTAGAAGTTTTCTTCGCGGAAAACTTCTACATGTCGGCGATACATTCGACCGCCAGCCAGATACCTTCACCAGTTGATTCTGCCCTGACCTTAACGCTCTCACCGCTGTCGCGAAAATCCAGCACTTCAACTTTGGCTGGTTCGCCTTTTTTGCCAGCGCGCACGCGATCGCTGCACTCACCCGCCTTGAGCTGCACAACGGGAGGCGCTTTCGAAGTCGGGTCGCGCTCGAGCGTTTCGCCATCGAGCACGCGCTGCGCCACGAGTTTATCTGCGGCGTCGTATTCTGCCACACCCCAAAGCGTCGGGTAATTCAGCATTTCTGCCTCATAGATTCGAATCAGATTACCCGCGTCGCTGCGGTAGACCGTCTGGTACCAGCGCGGCCCAGAGCGCTGCGCTGAAATCAACAGTTTTTGTTTCGTATGCAGGGTAGGGTTGCTCACGCTCGTCTTGAACTGCACGAGTTTGCCCGCGATTTTGTCATAAAGATAGAGACGATAGAACAGATTCACTCCACCGTAACCGACGCCCTCGAGCACGCCTATGTCGATCGTGCCATCAAAGTTAAAATCACCGAACACAACCTCATCAGTGGCGGGCTCAAAGTCTGCTTTTTCCCAGGCCCCGAGATCTTGCGTTTTGCCGCCATGCATTTTTGCGACCACCCTGCCCTTTACAACGCTGACTTTTATTTCAAGAGATTTGAGGGGCGTGAAGGCTGCTGGCAATTTTTTAGCAATCACTTTCGTGGTATCGGAGGCAAGAACAGACACCGTTGCGGCGAGACACAGAACGAGAGCTATCCGCATTTTTGTGAATCTCACTTTGCTGCCCGGTTTTGGTATACCTTCTGCAGCCGATCGGGGTAATCGGATATGATGCCATCAACGCCCAGTTCAATGAGTCTTTGCATCTCGCCCGCGTCATTG
>JAKQXK010000402.1 GCA_029561505.1 Spirochaetota bacterium
TAGTCTTCTTGCGATTCAAGATGGAGACAAGCATCTACATATTAAATACCAGGGAATGCCCCCTTTTTCTCATTTGTCGCAGAAAAAATTTAGAGACATAATTCGGAAAGCCAGCACTTTCCTTAATTAAGAAAAACCACCCTCAAGATGCCCTAAACCTGCAAATCATTGACGCCTTGTCTCAGAAGGCCATTTTAACCGCTGACGGAGGCTTAGTGCAAAAACTAGCAGACATTTCTCAACACTTCAGCAACGGTATAGAGTTGCGTGATAACGAACCTGTAGAAGGTGCGATCAAAAAATTCAAACGCGAAGTCGCGAACTCAGGTATTCTGACCGAGCTCAAGAAGCGTGAATATTTCGAAAAGCCCAGCGTGATCAAAAAACGTGAACGCGACCAGGCAGAGCGCAAGCGTTTCCGCAAGCGCAACATCTACAACGAAGCATAAAAAACTGTACGGCACTCATGCGAGTGCCGTAGCCATTCCAGTCTATGGCAACTGACGCCGACCGCATCATTGCCGCGATTCCCATTGAAAGTTACATCGGGCGCTTTGTCGTGCTCAAGCGCAAAGGCAATAACCTATGGGGCCTTTGCCCTTTTCACGGTGAAAAAACTCCTTCATTTTCTGTAGCCCCGCAAAAGGGCATCTATAAATGTTTTGGTTGTGGCGTCGGTGGTAACGTCATCACGTTCGCGAAAGAATTCAACAAGCTGTCGTTTCCCGAAGCGCTGAAGCTGCTCGCAGAATTTTCGGGCATCGAACTCTCGCACCAGCCGCGCAGGCCGGGCGAAGACGACCGCAAACGTGCGCTGATCGAGCTGCACCTGTGGGCGCACAAGTTATACCGTTCACAATTTGGCGGTTCTGATGCAGAGCGTTACACAAAAGGCAGGGGGATTCAAGAGCGTGCTGTTGAAGCGTTTGAATTGGGTTATGCTCCCGACCAGACGCGGTATCTCGAGACACGGCTCAATGAACGCTATCGTAACGAGCCAGAGCTTCTGTCAAAGGCAATCGAAAATCTGACCGTCATTGGCCTTACCGGTCGCAACGACAGCGACACGTACAACCGCTTTCGCGACAGATTGATTTTTCCTATCAAAGATTTGCGCGGGCAGGTTATTGCCTTCGGCGGGCGGCTTGTGCGTGAAAAAGAAAACGCGGGCAAATACATCAACTCGCCAGAGACTCCGCTCTTTAATAAATCCAACTCGGTATACCGATTAGGCGAAGCGGCGCAGGCTATTCGCAAAGAGGGGTTTGTGATTGTTTGCGAGGGATACCTCGATGTTCTCGGGCTTTTTGAAGTGGGTTTAGAGAATGCCGTGGCGCCGCTCGGCACTGCGTTTACTGGCGAACAGGCCAAGCAGATCAAACGGTTTGCAGATAACGTGACATTCTTTCTTGATAATGACAACGCGGGCACCGAGGCTGTCTATAAGTCATTGCGCATTGCGCGCAAGGCGAATTTAGCCATAAAAGTGGTGCATCCGCTCGCGGCTGGCGACAAGCAAGACCCGTTTGATCTGAGTCGCAAGCTCTCGTCAGATGAGATGCGCTTTCTGGTGCAGCAGGCGCACAGCGAAGTGAAGTTTCTGGTCTGGTATTTTTTTCAGTTTAAGTACAACGTCTCTGACCTGTCGCAAAAGAAGCAGGCGCTTGTGGATTTCTACGATTACGTGCGCATTCTTGAAACCGAGCTTGAACGTGACGAGTTTCTGAAGACTGCGGCCGGTGCGTTGCAGATCGATGCACAGATTCTGCGCAAAGATTTCGCGATTCCGGTTCAGGGCGGCAAGACAGCGGGGGCGTGGCTGAACCAACCAGAACCTGCGGCGGCGCGGGCCACAATGGTTTCATCGAAGCCGAAGCCAGTCAGTAAGCAAGAGAAAGAGATCATTGCGATGCTGGTGCGTTTTCCCGATCTGGGCGATGAGCAGATGCTCTTGTCTGAGATACCTTGGGAAAATGAAAACGCCTATTTACTTTATTCTTTTTTTCATGATCGGCTGCGCACGGGAGAGGCATATTCATGGCAAAACCTGAATGCGGCGATGCAGTTCTTGCCCGACAATCTGGCAGCGTTGCTCGCCGAAATCATGATGGATTACGAGGCCGCTTTCGATCAGGCAGAGAGCCTGAACCCTGCCGAGGCCAAACGCAATTTGCGGCAGCTGGTGCGATCACTGGCGATACAGGCGCTCGATAAGCGCATTCAAGACCGCCAAAAGACGATATCTAGCGAAGAGAAGCGAGGCGCCGACATTGAAGACCTGATGCTCGAACAGCAGCAGGATATCGACAAGCGCACGCAGTGGTTTCGCGCGCAGTAGTGCTTGCAGGGCTGCGCTAAAATAGCAATCGGGCATATGCCAGTCAAATGTCTGATTCCCGCTGCAGGTAAAGGTACGCGCATGCGGCCACTGACGCATACTCTGCCGAAGGCGATGCTGCCCGTTGCCGGCAAGCCATCGATCTACCATATCATAGACCGTGCCGCCAAAGCGGGAGTCGAAGACTTCGTCATCATCACGGGTTACCTGCGCGAACTCATGGAAAGTGAAATTCTCGCCGCATACCCAAAGCTCAAGATACAATTTGTCGAACAAAAGGAGCAGCTGGGTCTGGGGCACGCAATCTATATGGCGCGTGATAAGTTTGCTGCAGATGATTCTATGCTGCTGATATACGGAGACACGCTTTTCGAAGGTGATATCGAAACAATGATGAAGAGCGCGTCGCCAGTTATCGGCGTCTTCGAAGTGCCAGATCCGAAACGTTTTGGTGTCATTGAAAAGGGCGAGGGCCAGACCATCACGAATCTCGTTGAAAAACCGGAGAAGTTTGTGTCGAACCTCGCGATACCGGGCGTGAACTATTTCCCGAGTTCAGCTGAGCTCTTCGCTGCGCTCGAACATATAGTTTCGAATAACATCCGCACCAAAAATGAATACCAGGCAACCGATGCCTTTCAGTACATGCTGAAAGAAAAGAAGACAATATTCACCTGGCAAATTCTGACGGCATGGGACGATGCGGGCACGCTTGAAGCAATTCTCGACACAAACAAGATCATTCTC
>JAKQXK010000407.1 GCA_029561505.1 Spirochaetota bacterium
TGTCTTCGATCGGCACCCGCTTGTTTTCTTTTCTGAAGATCCAGCCGATGTGCGATTCGTAAAAGCCGAGTTTTTTCATCGTGTGAATGTCGAGATCGGTGTCGCTGTACTTGTGGTGGCCGCGGTGGTGGCCCGACCACCACAACACACCCTTTTGACCCGTCGTCTCGGCGCCGAATGCCAGAATGAACTGAAAGATGCGGCTTGTTTCAAATGAGCGGTGTGCGAAATAACGGTGGTAACCCGCAGTAACGAAGAACATCCTCACCCAATAAGAGACAATGCAGAGCACGGCGGCTTTCCAGGTTACGCCGGTATAGATCGCCGCGAGCGGAATAAAATGCATCGCGATGAACATCTTGTCGCCGCTGAACCACGAGCCGATCTTTGAACGGCCGGTGATGCGATCGGCTTCGGTAAATTGTGGGGGCTGCGTGCCCTGAACGGGCAAATCTGTCGTCGTCTTCATATTTCTGAGATGGCGAACCTGCAGCGCGGGTTGCAAAAAAAATGAGGATTTCTCTAATATCCGTAGAGACGCGCTATGGCGCGTCTCTATAATTGCGCGTATGCAATATACGCGCCGTGAATTTCTGCGTTACGCCGCTGCTGCGGCGGTACCCTTTGCCACGGGTATGCGGCTCGATGCATCATCGCCTGCCCCCGATTTAAATCGGGGACAGGCGGTCGCAATTATACCGTCAACCGGTGAGAAATTGCCGCGTATTGGCCTGGGTACGTACCAGATTTTTGACCAGTTGGAGCCGCAGCATGCTGCGGCTCTACTGGGGCGATTCTACGCCCTCGGCGGCCGGCTCGTCGATTCGTCACCCATGTATGGCCCGGCAGAAGAGGTGACCGGCACGGCTTCGGTTGCCGCCAACATCAACGACAAACTCTTTCTCGCCACCAAGGTGTGGATCTCAGGCCGTGAACGGGGTGTTCAGCAAATGCAAGAGTCGCTCGCAAAATTGCGCAGACAGCGGCTTGAGCTCATGCAGATTCATAATCTGGTCGATTGGCGCACGCAGCTGAAAACTCTGCGCGATTACAAAGAGCGGGGCATCTTTAAGTACATAGGGCTTACGCACTATTCTAAATCTGCCTTTGGCGAATTGAAAAAAATTATCGAAACCGAACGGATCGACTTTTTGCAGATACCCTATTCGATAGCCGAAACAACCGCCGCAATGGGCAAAGGTTCGTTGGTCGAGACCGCGGCCCGGCGCCAGGTCGCCGTTATTGCGAACGAACCATTTGCGCAGGGCCGTCTCTTTAGCAGTGTCAGGGGCAGGGCAGTGCCGCCATGGGCCATCGAACAGGGCATGACAAGCTGGGCACAGTTCTTCTTAAAATTTATTCTGGGCGATGAGCGCGTGCAGTTCGTTATTCCCGCGACCAACAAGCTGCAGCATCTGCAAGACAATATGGCGGCCGGGGTGGGTGATTATCCCGTGGCAAGTGTGCGCGCCCGTATGCAAAAAGAATTTTTGGCGACACGGTAGCACCGCCGTATATGCCGTCTCACCGATGTCGACCGAACGCTGCAAAGTGCTGATCAATGAAGTGCCTGAAAAGGGATACGCGATTGTCTTTATCAGCGGCATTCTGAATCTTTTTACGGCGAAGCAGGTGCGCGCCGAACTCGAACCGTTGCTCGCGCGCGAGCGCGTGCGGGTGATTATCGATATCGAAGAGCTCGCGACGATCGACTCGTCGGGTATCGGTGCGCTCGTGAATTTTATTCTGGCGATTCGCAAACACGAAGATGCGCGCGTCGTGTTTACCACGCCACGGCAGGTAGTGCTGCATATATTCGAAGTAACAAAACTCAAATCTTTCTTCACGATAATCGAAGATATTAAAGAAGCAGAAGCATACTTCGCATGATCTGTGCACAGATGTTATGACACATCTGTCATAAAAATCTTGAGTACACACAACATTCGTTTACCCTTATTTTGGCGCACCGAGCGCCCCGATGCCAATCTATCTTGAAAATGCAAGCCATGTTCAACGGGGCCGCGAGGCGTCTTTTGAACACAGCTTGCATGAGAAACTAAAGCAAGATTTGCGTGAAGGAGTAAGCACGAAAAACATGAAATTAACAGGACTTTTCCTGGCACTTATTACGGTCTCGGCCATCTCGGCTGAAGAATCGGTTATCTTTGTCCATGGCCGCTCAGGCAGCCACTGCGACTCGGGCGGCGGTTACACAACCGACGTGAACAACTATTGGGGCACTGCGAAAAATATCACGACCTCAGCGTCGCGCTATTACGTCGGCTACGACGGCGCATCTGACCCTCGCACCTGGGGTTCATGCCGCGCGCAATCTAAGCTCTATCAGGTGCTCGAAGCGAAATGCAAAGGCGCGAACTATTGCACTATTATCTGCCACAGCGCAGGCTGTTATGCATCAGAATATTTCATCGACAAGTCTGCGACCACCTACAACATCCGTCGTATCTGGGCGTCGTCAAGCGCCGCGGGCGGTTCTGAACTCGCGAACGCTGCGTTTTGGGCGTCGAACGACATGGTGGCAGCGCTCAAAACCAGTAACGCGCGCGGGTCATACAACCACAATAACATGAAGGGTATCGGCGTGTACGCAATCGCAGGCTATGAAGCGACCTGGACCGGCGCCTCAGTCATTCTGCCGGGCGAAGACGACGGCGCGGTGTCATACCACAGCACCTGCGGCCTGAACACGACTGGCAGTTTTTCGAATTGCCTCGGGGCGACGCGTTTTTCATACCATTACATCTGGAGCGGTCGCGCGTCGGGCACCGAGTGGTCAAGCTCGAAGAACGGTTACAACAAAGTTCACACGGGTGACGGTTCTAACTCAATCAATACGGCGGCGAAGTTGGAATACAACTCTTGCCGTAGTCTTGGCTTAGGCTGCAAATAATCCCCCACCGCCCTTCGGGCACCTCCCCCGCACGCGGGGGAGGCAGGGAGGGGGACATTATTCACCTTGCACCAGACTTTCCATTTCTTTAATTCTCGTTTCTTTTTCGGGTGACGACCATTCGGCGTTGCTGAAGTCTTTCAGCGTATATTCTTTGGCCGTCGTGTACGATTTTGAGGTATAAGGCATGTAATAGAGCAGTGGCTCTTCAAGCGGCGTCGCATTGGCAATCGCATCGACCTTACCCGGGTCGCCTATCCAGCGTGCGGGAAAAGGCAGGTTCTCGCACGTGCCTCTAAGCTCGCGCATCGTGAAGCGCCCCTGATAGCCGTTGTCGTGAAATATTTTGCCGAAAAACACGAACGAAACAGGGTGCAGCCCCGGAGCCAGCACAGAGTTTACCGTCACCCAGTGCGTCGGGTTTCCGCGCGAGTCGTAGAGATTCGCCTGAAAGATAAACTTACATTCCCGTTTTACATCGACGATGGTATCGACCACGAGGCTGCCGTTATCGAGGCGTTCGCTGAAGGTATCGGTAAATTTCGCCGGGCTGATGGGGCTCGAGAAAAATGTGTGTGAAACTTCAATGGGTTCTTTGTTGCCTCTGGCCTTGATCTGCACGACGAGCTTCAGGTTGCCCCAGTATTTTTTGTCTTCACCGGGAATCTTATAGCTAAAGGTGGTGATACCGTCGTCGGCAGCGCCGTCGGGTGGGTAGCCAGAATCGTTGAAATCGGGTGTGCCGAGACGCGCGCGCGTCATGATCGGGTCACCGAGCACAAAGACGTCGCCGAGACTGTAATGCAGCTTGCCCCCATTTGAATCGGTTACCCTGAGCGCTACGATGAGTTCGTCGCCAAAGGTCAGGGTATGCCGGTTGGCGGTGAACTGGTAGCGCGGCAGATTCTCGTAATACTTTCGCAGGTCGCTCTCGATTTCGCTGTCTTTTTTTCCCGACTGCTTTAATTCTTCAATGCGCTTTTTGACCCCCGCTTCGTTATTGAGTGCCGGGTCGTCGATGAGCGGCAACGGCTCGTCGACGAGTTTCCATGGGTCGACAAGGTCGACCATTGTGTTGTCGAGCGGGCGCGAAAAATCGGGGTATTGCGAGTGTATTCGATATGCCTCGAGCATCGCGCGCGGCGACGGGTTGCGGTTGAGCATGCGTTCGAGCTCTGCTGGCGTCGCAAAACCCTGACTACCAAGACGGCTAAAGCTGCGCGGCAGATTCGCGTTCGCCTGCTCATCTTTACCGGTAAATGACCAGAAGAAGACAGAACCCATTGCGAGGGCGACGAGTATAGCGGCGTGATACCATTTGAGGCGCATGGTTAGAATCAAAATGGTATCGGAAAGTCTCTTCGCACTTCGGCGATATCGGCCAGAACTTCTTTGCTCAGAACGAGTTCATGCGCTGCAATGTTGTTCTTCAGTTGCTGCATATTGGTCGCGCCAATAATGGCCGATGTAACAAACGGGCGCGACAGCACGAACGCGATCGCCAGCTGCGCAGCATCGAGGTTGTGCTTCTTCGCGACCGCCAGATACCGATCAACCGCCGCATGCGCTTGCGGCGTATCGCGTTGGTTGAAGCGGTTTGAGAGGGTCCAGCGGCTGCCTGCGGGGCGCGCGCCATTCGCATATTTTCCCGTGAGCATTCCCGCAGCGAGCGGAGACCATGCGAGCAGGCCGACTTTTTCTCTGACAGATATTTCCATGAGATCGGGTTCGTGCAACCGGTAGAGCAGGCTGTATTCGTTTTGAATCGATTGTACGCGAGGCAAGTCTTTCGTTTCTGAAGCGTGCAGGTACTTCATCGTGCCCCACGCCGTTTCGTTGGACAATCCTACATACCTTATCTTGCCGGCTGCAATCAGCTCTTTGAGTGTCGTGAGCACCTCGATGAAGTTGTCGATTTCGTGCTCGTTAGAGGAGTTCTTAATTTTATATGTCCAATGCTGGCCGAAATGGTATGAGCCGCGGTTCGGCCAGTGCAACTGGTACAGATCGATATAGTCGGTCTGCAAACGCTTCAGCGAAGCCTCGACACAGGCCGTGATGCTCGCGCGGTTGATATCGCTGCCGTCGTGAATCCACTTCAGGCCATTGCCGGCGATTTTCGTGGCGAGAATCACCTTGTCGCGGTTCTTGCGCGCCGCGAACCAGGTGCCGATGATACTTTCAGTCTTGCCATAGGTGTCGGCAGAAGGCGGCACGGCGTACATCTCTGCCGTGTCAAAGAAGTTCACGCCCTCGCCGAGGGCATAGTCCATCTGCTCGTGGCCTTCGGCCTCGGTGTTTTGCGTACCCCAGGTCATGGTGCCGAGGCAG
>JAKQXK010000453.1 GCA_029561505.1 Spirochaetota bacterium
GGCTGGTTCGGCTTCAACCCAGGTAGCTTCATGGGTGTGGGCGATGGTTCAGGCCTTGCACACGTTCTGCTCGCAACAAACATCGCCGCAGCGATGGGCGCTCTTGCAGCAACAGCAACCTCATGGGTTCTGCTGAAAAAACCTGATCTCGGCATGATTCTGAACGGCACGCTGGCAGGCCTCGTGGCAATCACTGCGCCATGCGCATTCGTTACTCTGGGTGCTTCGGCCCTCATCGGTGCGATCGGCGGAGCTCTGGTAGTTCTGAGTGTCTTGTTCTTCGACAAAATCAAGATTGATGATCCTGTAGGTGCAACTTCAGTTCACCTTGTTTGCGGTATCTTCGGTACCCTGGCAACGGGCTTCTTCTATGACTATGAAATCGCAAAGACAGTTGCCGGCCTCTCGGGTGACGTGGTCGACCCGGCGAAATGGTCAAAAGGTTCACAGATCATGGTTCAGCTGAAAGGCGTACTCGCAGTCGGTGGCTTCACATTTGTGGCTTCACTCGTCATCTGGTATGTACTGAAACTGGCAGGCGGAATCCGCGTGTCTCGTGATGAAGAGATCATGGGCCTCGACGTGGGCGAGCATGGCAACGAAGCTTATGCTGACTTCCAGGAGGTGAACCGCTGATTCGCGTGAATCAATGGTTCAACCTAAAAGGAGATAGAATATGAAACTAATAACAGCCATGATTCAACCTCACAAGCTGCAAGACGTGAAAGACGCCCTGTTTAAGGCGAACGTCACGAAAATGACTGTGAGCAACGCACTCGGTTGCGGCCAGCAGCGCGGTTACGACGAGTCGTACCGCGGTGTGGTTCACGAGGTCAACCTGCTGAAAAAAGTTCGCATTGAAATTGCGGTCAACGAAGAATTCGTTGAACCAACAATCAACGCGATCATCAGCGGCGCCCGCACCGGCAATATCGGCGATGGAAAAATCTTCATCACCGAACTTGCCGAAGTGATCCGCATTCGCACCGGCGAAAAAGGCAAACCAGCCGTAGGCTAGGTAACCCCACGCCGCAGCGAAGCTGCGGCGTGGCTTTCTAAAAAACCATCGGGCTGTGCCCGATGGTTTTTTTTTGCGTTTTACGGCGCGTTGACCTTTCACGAGAACTACATCCGCCAATACAAAAAAATCTTTTCAGGAGCAGACATGAAATTCAGAACTTTACACGGGGTTGTTATGGCAGTTTGCCTCACCCTCGTTGCGCCAGCAGCTTTTGCGGCCGACGTTAAGCCGGCAGAGGGCGCGAAACCGCGCGAACTGACAATTGAGCAGCGCGTGGCCGATATCGAGGCGTATATGAACAACGCCAAACGCGTTGCTGATGACCCGGCGATCAAGGCCGAGGACAAAGCCGCAAAAAGTAACGTCGCCGGCGCAGGCCCGGGCCATAATGCATGGATCATGACGTCTGCCCTGCTCGTGCTCTTCATGACGCTGCCAGGCCTGGCACTCTTCTACGGCGGCCTTGTTCGCAGCAAGAATATACTCAGTGTCGTCGCGCAGTGCTTCGGTATCGCGGGCCTCGTCACGATTTTGTGGTGGCTGATCGGGTATTCGCTGGTTTTTTCAGAGGGCAATGCCTTCATCGGCGGCAGCGCATTCGCGTTTTTCAAAGGTGTCGACAGCTCGGTCGGCCAGGGCGCACCGTGGGTTTCCAATAACGTATTCTCTATGTTTCAGATGATGTTCGCCATCATCACACCGGCCCTGATTGTCGGAGCAGTCGCCGAACGCATGAAGTTTTCAGCGATCATGGTATTTGTGACCATCTGGATGTTTGCGGTTTATTTTCCGCTCGCGCACATGGTTTGGGGGCCCTCTGGTTTTATGAACGGACTCGGGAACGAAGGTGCGGCAATCAAGGCAATTGATTTTGCCGGCGGCACTGTGGTGCACATGTCATCAGGTTGGTCGGCGCTTGTGCTTTGCCTGATTCTCGGCAAGCGCACGGGTTATGGGGCAAAATCTTTCACACCGCACAGTCTGGTGATGACTGCAATCGGCACAGGTATGCTTTGGGTCGGCTGGTACGGGTTTAATGCCGGCTCAGCGCTTGCGGCCGACGGTATCGCCGCTAACGCCTTCACGACTACAACGCTCGCGGCAGCGGTTGCAGCCTTTGTGTGGCCGATGCTCGAATGGCTGGTCAAGGGCCACCCGACAGTTCTCGGTTTCTGCTCGGGCGCCGTTTCTGGGCTCGTGGTGGTAACACCGGGCGCAGGCTTCGTCGACGCCAATGCGGCTGTCATTATGGGGCTGCTTGCGGGCGTCGTGCCGTTTTTCGCGGTCATGTACCTCAAAAACTGGCTGAAATATGACGACGCACTCGATACATTCGGTGTGCATGGTGTCGGCGGCACCCTCGGTGCCATTCTGACCGCCGTCTTCGCCAACAAAGAGATCAATGCAGGGCTCGCACCGTTGATCGAAAAGGGGTTGGTATCAGCACATTTGCAGGCCATTCTTTTTACGATGGCGCTTTCGATTGCCGCCACCGTTGTTATCGCATATCTGGTGAAATTCACGATTGGCCTCAAGGCAAGCGCTGAAAAAGAGTCGCTCGGCCTTGATATCAGCGAGCACGGCGAAGAAGGCTACAGCGGCCTGCAGACATTTATCGACTAACCTAGAGGAGAAAAACACCTATGAAACTGATTACCGCAATGATACAACCGCACAGGTTGCAAGATGTTAAAGACGCACTTTTTAAGGCGAACGTCACAAAAATGACCGTGTCAAACGCGCTCGGCTGCGGCCAGCAGCGCGGTTACGACGAGTCGTACCGCGGCGTTGTTCACGAAGTGAACCTGTTGAAAAAAGTGCGCATTGAAATTGCCGTGAATGAAGATTACGTTGAGCCTACTGTTCAGGCAATCATCAGCGGCGCTCGTACGGGCAATATCGGTGACGGCAAGATCTTTATCACTGAACTTGCAGAAGTCATTCGCATACGCACTGGCGAAAAAGGCAAAGCAGCCGTGGGGTAACGATTTTTGTATTGTGCGGCCTCGCCGCACAATAC
>JAKQXK010000457.1 GCA_029561505.1 Spirochaetota bacterium
CGGCGATAACTCCACCTATTGCTGCGTTCACCTGAATCTGCGTGGTACCATCGTAAATATTGGTGATGCGTGCGTCGCGGTAGAGGCGGGCGAGGTCGTAGTCTTCGGTATAACCCGAGCCGCCAAAAACCTGTAGCGCGTCGTCGACGAGGTCGTTGCACATTTCAGAGTTGTAATACTTTGAAATCGGAGTGATCGTGTTCGCGATTTTTTCCCAGAACTTCGAATCTTCGCTGACCTTGTTATGAAACTCGGCGCACTGGTAGCGGTCGACGATCGTCGCACCTTCGATCATGAGGCAGCGCATGGCGGCGACTTCACGTTCGATGCGGCTGATGAGCCGCGCCACCGCGGGAATCTCGCCAATCGGTTTGCCGAACTGTATGCGCTCGGCGGCATATTTTTTCGCTTCCATTAGAGCCGCCTGCGCGAGGCCGACGCCCTGCGAGGCGATGCCCATGCGCGCGCCGTTTAGCATACCAATGACATACCGCACGAGGCCATAACCTTCTTGGCCGACGAGTTCGCCGGGGGCATCTTCGAGTGCGACCTCGCACGTAGCCGAAGCCTTGAGGCCGAGCTTCTTTTCGATGCCGGTAACCTTGTAGTCTTTGCGCTCGACGATAAAGAATGAAAGGCCGCGCGCGCCCGACGAACCTTCGCCCGTGCGCGCGAGCGCGAGCATGATCGCTGGGCCGCCGTTGAGGCCACACGCGACCGTCTGAAAACGTTTGGTGCCGGTGAGGTACCACTTGCCGTCGCGTTTCACTGCTTTGGTGCGCACTGACGGCAGGTCAGAACCAAAGTCGGGTTCAGAGAGCCCCATCGCGACGCAGTAGTTCTCTGCGATCATTTTCGGAATCCACTTTTCTTTGGCTTCGTCAGAGGCATGTTTTTCGAGAATGCCCGCGAGACCCATCGAACCCATCGCAATCGTGGTCGAGGTGTCGGCGCGGTACATGAGTTCAGACGCCATCGCCTTCACGACACCCGGCAGCCCAAGGCCGCCATATTTACGCCGAAACGCGATCGGGGGTAATCCGGCATCGCGGTATTTCTGAATCACATCCATCATCTTTTGCGGGTGCACGACGTTGTTGTCGGTGAATTTAAGCCCCTCGCGGTCGATTGCCTGCGCGGCCTGCGAGACGTGCATGCCGGCAATCTCGCCGCACGAGTTCAGAATTTCTGTGTAGTACTGCAGCGCCTCGTCGTCAGATGCCGGCGCCATTTCATAACGAGGATTTTTAGTTTTCTGGTACTCGGCCGCGTCGACGAAACCATTTTCATACGTACTGATGATGTCGTGCCAGTCGACGAGCTCTCTGAAGTGCTGCTGCAGGTCTGCGTTGTCGGCGAAGTAGTTGCTTTGGATCATTGGTGCAAATGCGAGCCGCAGCCTCTGTGTGTATACTCCGAAAACCCATAAGTCCGCCCTGCGGACATATGGGTTTTCGGAAAATGAGCTGACAATCCGCACCCTGATGTATGAGGTGGGTCGTCTACCAGACCCAGGGGGTATTATGTCTGCCGTAAAAAATACAAGTTTTCTCGAAGCCGTGGCTGCGGGTATTCAGCATGAAAAAGATTTTTTTGACTTCTGCATGAAAACGCATGACGAGCTCGCCAGCGGGCCGATGAAAAATTTCTTTTTCGACCTTGCCGAAGACAGCGTCGACCACATCAAGATGATCGAAGGTATCTATGAGAAATACTCGGGTTCTCAGGGTTTGCCGAACCTGAAACATTTGGGTGAGGTGCACAAATTTCATTCGACCGCGATTCAGAAGCTTATTCGCAAACTCGATCGCAATCTTCACCAGAGCGCGCACGGCAACGAACTGGAAGCGTTGCGGCTGGCGCTGCAAGAAACACAAGATGCCGAAGATGCATTCGCCAAACTTGCAGAAAAGTTCAGCGATACCGGCATCAAGATGCTCTTCAGGCAGATGTCGCGCTTCAACCATGACCGTTCAATCTTGCTCGAAGGCGCGCTCGTCTATCAACACCCACTCAGTGACGACAGCGCCGAACGGGCGTACCACCTTGAAGTGGTGAGCGTCGAACTGACGCCACAGAAGAAGCCGGCAGCAAAAGCCACAGCGGCTAAAAAGGCCGTCAAGAAGGCACCCAAGAAGACGGCAAAGAAAACTGCTAAGGCGCCGGTGAAAAAGGTGGCGAAAAAGGCCAAAGCAGGCAAGAAACCAGTAAAGAAAAAG
>JAKQXK010000491.1 GCA_029561505.1 Spirochaetota bacterium
TTAATCTCCTGCAAAAAGACAACATCGGGTTTTTCGGTCTGAAGAAGCTTCACAAGCTCGCCTTTTTTTTCGATGGCCCGAATGCCGTTGACGTTAAACGAAGCGATGCGCATAGATGTAACATGCCCGAATTCACGAGTGAACCGAAAATCATTAAACAAACCTCATATTGGGCATGCGAAATGCCGAAATTGAAACGTCGGGGTATCGTTACCGGACACTGAAACTATGCATTTTTCAACCGCAAAACGTCTCGGCATTCTGTTCGCGGGCCTTATCTGTGCACAGCCCGTCATGCCACAGTTTCTTACCCCCGAAGAAACGGTGAAAATACCCGCACCTGCAGATATTCCGGTCGCGCCGCCGGCCACTGCAGCGCCCGCTACAACGACGCAGCCAGCACCAGTCGCGCAGCCTCAGGCGATAACGCCACCACAGCTCGACAGCTATTTTGCCGATTTCGCGGCTTACCCGCGAGCCAAGAGTGTGATACTCTCATGGCACCTCGTTCAGGGACGCACCATCGAGAAGCGCATACAGCTCTATCGGTTCACCGAAGAGCCACGCGTCATTCATGATATTTCGAAGGGCACCCTGATCGCAAAAATGACCGGTGAGATTAACATCTATGAAGATGTACCCCCGTCGCGTGGAACCTATTATTATGCCATTTTTCTCGAGACGGGGCGGGGTCTCGAACCTGGTTCGTTTAATGCGTCACGCAACCTGGTGGGCCCTGCATTCTATCAGACCGGTGCGGATCTACCCCCGAAACAAGACAAAAACACTGATTTGCAAGTCGGGCAGAACAATCGTCCTCAATTTGAATCGAATGAGGTAGACTCGAGCGAAGCGTCTGATGAAGAAGAAGGCCCACGCGCGGGGCGCGAGCCTTCAGAACGCGGCATCAACAATGTCATTCGTCGCACATTTCTCGCCGGCGACTTTGCCGGCGCGGTGCGCGACTTAAAACCCTTTTTTCGCAACAGCGCGCCGAAAGTCAGGGCGAAAGCGATGTTCTATACGGGCATGTCGCGTTTTCGCCTCGGTCAATACGAGCGGGCGATGCGCTATTTTGAACATCCGCTCACCCGCAAATACTACCGGCGTAATGCCGAATTCTGGATAAATCGAACGCAAGAGAACCTGAGGTAATATGAAAAGTGCAACAGTCTGGATAGGAGCCGTCATCTTTACAATAGGGGCGGGAGTTTTTTTCATCGAACGGGAATACGTTTCGGGAAACAAAGCTGCGAGCACGAGGCTTGAGCAGGGAAAGCTGCAGCTCGAACGTTTCGATGAAGATGGGCTCAGAAAGGGTATCGATGATCTGACAGCTGTTGTCGCACAGTTTCCTGAAAGTTCATACGCGCGCGAAGCGCGCTACCACCTTGCTGAAGCGTACGAACGGCTTGGCATGCGCGATGTTGCGCTCGGCAAATACAAGAAGCTGAGCGAGATGCCGCTGACCGATGAGCTGAAAACACGGGTACGCTTCAAAATCGCCAAACTGCAGATCATGCGCAACTATTCTGATGAAGGCATGAACCAGCTATTGCAGCTGCTGAATGTTACTTCTGACAAGTCGCTGCGCGCAGAGATCTATCTCGAAATCGGCAAATATTACCAACGCAAAGGCCTGACGGCCGATGCGAAACGCAATTTTCAGAACGCTCTGACCGAAAACCCTGACAATCGTGAAGCGCGTGCGGCCTCAGGTCTGGTCGACAGCGACTATGGCAATTCAGTGGCCATGCACGGCATTCTCGATAAAAAAAGCGATGCCCAGGTTGAAGACGCGAGCCATGAAAAAAAGGCTCAGTTGGCCAAACCGGCCGAGAGCGGCAATCTGCGTGCGGGCGTGCAGGCGTTTGTGAGTGGCGATTACCAGCGCGCGGTTAATCTTCTGACCGGGCCCGCAGGCTCCGATTCAGCCGAATCAGAAGAAGCGCTCTATTACCTGGGCAATTCGTACCTGAAGCTAAAACAATACCGCAATGCTGTGCATTTTCTGAATAAAGCGGTGGGCAACAAATACCGCGACCGCGACGAGGCTTCTTACATAAAGAAGGGTGAAGCCTATTACCTGAATAACCAGTACCAGCGTGCATTGCATGTGTTTGCTTTTGTGA
>JAKQXK010000504.1 GCA_029561505.1 Spirochaetota bacterium
CCCCAACCGATACGTTGCACACCATGAAAGAAGCGGGCCTCATCTCAAAAGAAGGCCGCTACCGCGCGGCGGTGTTCACGCGCTACTTCACCTTTTTTGAAAACGCTTCGCCTGATGCGCGCGCAACCTTTCGCACGATTCGCGATTCGCGAACGCTACCGCAGGCGACGTCGATCGACGATGTGGCCGCCGTCGATATGTTGCTCGAATTCTATAAATACAGCAACGACTATAACATGGAGGCCTGGCAGCCATTAGATGCCGAACACTACCATAGGCTGCTCGCCTGGCGAGCCAAGGCCCCTCAAGACTCGGGCCTCGAAGAATTCGTCAAAGCCGATGCAGACAAAAACCCCCTGAACGGTTTTAAATCCACCGAGGTTCGGGGGGGATATTTCCAGAGCGAGAGCGCCGGTTCTGCAATCTTTGGCATTCGCCCCGCGCTGCGCGAACTGCACGACGTCTCGCGCGGTTTTTCACCGTGGTCGCAGATTCAGATTATGGGCTTCTCGCTGTCGTACACGCCGCAGTCGCAGCTTCTGCGGCTTGAAGATTTCACGGTCGTTGACATTCTTGCGCTCGCCCCGTGGCAGGCGCATGTCAGAAAACTTTCGTTTCGGCTACGCACGGGTCTCTTTCGCCACGATGAGTTTCTGAAACAAACCGGCGCCACTCTCTCATGGGATTCTACAGCCGCCGCGGGGCTCACGCTGCCTTTTCTGAATACCTTCGGTTGGTTCGGTATGGCGCAGGCAAGCGCGCAGGTCGGTGACCTATGGGAAAACACGCTGCGTATCGCCCCGGGCATTCTGACGGGGTTTAAGGCAAACTGGTCTACGCGGTTCGCGAGTTCACTTGCGTATGAAATTGACTATGGTCTCATCTCGAATTCGACAGCCTTGCAGCGCGTTGATTTCAAGAACGCGATCGGCATTTGGAATACCTGGGTGCTCGAGGTCGATCTGCTCTATGCCTTCTCGCGCCCGCTGGCGACGACGAGCGATTACCTGCGCATCACGGCGCTCGCCAAAACATATTTCTGATGAGCGCCAGAATCAGACGCAACATTTTGGGTTACGTTTTGCGCGCTGCGCAGGCGAAACGAACATTCGGTGCCGTGCTCGCGCTGCTGACAGTTGCCGCCTTCGGCTGCAATTCAGTTTTCTACCAGGGTGACAGCCAGAAGTGGCGCCCGCCCGAATCGCTGAACATCGCCTGCACGCGCGAACGTATCGAATCAAGCGACGGCACAGGGCTCATGACCATGTTTTGCCCGACTCCCCGCCGTGACGTGAACAAGGGCATCATCATTCAGTTTCACGGCAACGCGCAGAATATGAACGCGCATTACCAGTTTCTCGCGTGGATGCTCGGCGAAGGCTATTCGCTCGCGACGTTTGACTACCGCGGTTATGGTGAGTCAGAAGGTCTCAGCGAACGCGACGGCGTTCACGAAGACGCGATTGCCTATATTCGCCACCTGCGCGCAAAATACCCGAATGAGCGCCGCATCTTCTACGGGCAGAGCCTTGGCGGCGCGGTACTCATGGGCGCGCTGGCCGACGAAGGCCTCAAAAATGAGGAGCTCTATGTATTCGAAGGCACGTTCGGCTCTTACCGGCGCGCTGCGCGCACCGCACTCGCAGGTAAATGGTTTCTCTGGCCGTTGCAATGGCTTGCCTATATTCTGGTGACCGATAACCATGCAGCCGAAGGTCGTCTCGCAGCCTTCGCTCCGCACCG